>CAKULR010000014.1 GCA_934667295.1 uncultured Kiritimatiellota bacterium | reverse complement strand
GGCCCGCACGTACCATTCGCACACGCTACAGCAGAGGGGCAGGACCCACGCCCCACAGCGCCACGCGCCGAGGGCGGCGCGGGTACATTGCGCGCCGGGCCATCGTGCAACAGCGGTTTCGCGCGCCGGGGCGTCGCATGGGGAAGCCCCACGCGCGCTACGCGAGACCGCGGGAACGGAGGGCCTCCACAAGGCGGGCCTGGAAGAGCGCCGCGTCGCTCGGCGACGGACGGTAGCCCTGCGGCAGATCGCCGAGGCCCAGACGCCCCTGCTGGTCAAGGTACCACTTCGCCTTCGTGCCGTCCGAGAACGTCACCGCTCCGCTTGCGAACGTGCCGGGAATCGTGAGGGCGTCCACCTCCACCGTGAGGTCCGAGGCGGGGGCGGGGGGGGTGGGGGAGGGGGCGTCGGAGGACGCATCACTTTCGGACGCCACGCGCCGAGGCGGCGCGGGTACATTGCGCGCCGAGCCGTCGCGGGTGGGGTCGTCATCGCGGGTGAGGTCGGCGCGGGTGGAGTCGGCGTCGCGGTCGGGGTCGGCGGGGGTGGGGTCCTCGGTGGGCGCTTCCACGGGCTGGGGGAGGTCGGCCACCATGAGGCGGAGGTCGAGGTACGTCATGTGGACGCCGAACTCGGTCTTCATCCGCTTCTGGATCTCGTCCAGCGACGCACCCGCCGCGAACCACTTCGCCACTTCGGCCTTCTGCTCTTCGGTCAACATCGTTTCACTCTCCCGTCAGTCAAACTGGTGGTAGAACAGCACGCGCGTCTGGTGCGGCTCCCGCTCACCGCTCGAATTGTACGTCTGCTGGGCGTCGAAGGTGCGCCCTTCCTGCCGCGTCGCGGACGGGTTGCGCCAGACGAGCGCCACGGCCCGGCCGCCCTGCTGCGCGGGCGTGCCCTCGCCCGGACCGCCCAGCGCGTTCGACTCGGCCCGCACGAAGATCAGGAACAGCTGCTGGTTGTTCGCGAAGCAGTCGCGCCAGTAGGAATAGAGGAACTTGCGGTCAACCGAGTGGAGCGCAATGCCGTTCTGAAGGTCAACGCCGAGGAACTTCGTGACGGAATTGCCGTTCTGCGAGATGTCCCACGCGAGTTCGTCCCAGACCTCCTCCCAGGCATTCGCCGGGTTCCAATTGGAATTGCCCATGTTGCTGTTCATGAGTTCAAGCGTGCGCACGCGCATCTGCTTCATGATCAGGTCCGTGAAGGACATCAGGTCCTGGCAGGCAAGGCGGTCGCCGGAATCGTCGGACTTCGAGCAGAACGCATATTTGAGCGCGTCGGCCGCCGTCGTGACCCAGGGATCCGTTTCGTTGATCATGTTCGCGCCGTCCTTCCGCAGCGCGCAGTCGGACTGCATGTTCCGCCCTGCGGCCCAGTAGTCCACCGGCGTATTCGCGAAGGCGGCCATCATGACGGCCCGGTCGTCCGTGTAGGGGTTCACGAGGCATTCCCGCTCGGCCGACCGGCCGATGCGCTGCGCCGCCCACTGCGCGTACCAGTTCCGGTCGACCGGGTAGCTGCGCCACATGCAGGCGAAGTTGGCGACATCCTTGGCGGCCGTGCGCTCCACACCGTCGAAGCCGGAACCGCTGATCAGCTCGGCGCCGTTCTCGCACAGGCGCGGCAGGAAGGCGAACTCGCCGAGGGACTGCAGCACGCCCTGGTTCGAGGTGAAGAGGAAGATGTCCTCGTCGCGCGTGCTGTCCGTTCCCATGCCGACGGCGCTGCGCGTGGCGTCGAGCCACTTCTCGAACGTCACACCCGACTGGTCGGACGCATACCACGACTCCGGCGCCCAGTTGAAGCGGGGATCGACCGTATACAGCGACTTCGGCTTCCACTCCGGCGTACCGCCCGAGAAACTGCCGCCCGCGATGGCCTGCAGCGAGAAGGAAACGTTGTCGCCGACAAAGCGCATGAGCGGAGCGGAACTGCCGCCGTACGTGGACAGCACGGGGTCGCCGCCCGCGCCGCCGTTCAGCACGTCGTCCTCCGGATAGGCGGGCACGAGGTCCACGGTACCGTCGTCGTTGACGATGCGCACCCATGCGCACACGTAGGGCACGACCTCGATGCCCGCGACCGCGTTGAACTCCGTCTCGGAGATGTCCGCCGCGCCGTTCGGCAGCGCGCCGTTGTCGTCGATGAACGGACGGATGTTGAGCGTGTAGGTCTTGGTCTCCTGCCCCACGGGGACGCCCTGATCGTTGCAGTCCTGGCTCGTCTTGACCGTGAGCATGTGCAGGTCGCCGGGGAAGGTCAGGTCGCCGAAGTTGACGGGGATGGCGACGATGCCGCTGCCGCCGCCGCCCGTGCAGTAGGCATCCGCCTCGTCCTCCACGTTGTTCGGCAGCGTGAGGGAGACTTCCTGCGAACGGACGGACAGCATGAAGACACCGTTCTGGCCGTTGAAGGAGAACGCATCCTCCCTCTTCGTCCAGTCGGCCTCGTTCTGCGGACGCAGCTGCGCGGCGATGGGGGAGCGCGCGGTGAGGCCCGCCGGCGCGAGGAAGAGCCGCACGAGGGCCTGAGCCCGGAAGGTTCCGCCCGAAAGGCGGTTGTTGCGCGTCTTGCCGTGCTTGAACGGGAAGGCGACGACGGTGGTCAGGACGCCCGGCTGGAACCAGTTCCGGTCCACGTCGAAGTAGGTGATCGACGTCTTGGGCTGGTTGGGACCGCCCGCCGTGGTGGGACCGGGCTTGGCCGGCATCGCGCCGGGCGTGAACTGCACGGTCTGCTCCAGCGCGGCGACCATCGGCACGCGCTCCACGCAGGGCGCGGCGAGCGAGAGCGGAATGTCGTCGTGGTCGAGGTAGTCGTAGAGCGTCACGTAGTCGAGCGGCGAGAGGATCTTCGAGCCGCCGGCGAACACCTGCCGGAAGAATTCGGAATTGTAGTTGACCACGTCCGACACCCGCACGTTCTGCGAGGGGGTCAGGTTGCGACCGTAGAACGGCTGGCCCTTGGCCGTCGCGAGGTCGACCTGCCATGACTCGTTGGTCGCGACGGATTCCGTGACGAACGGCTGACGCGCCGCGCTCTTCGCCTGCTGGGAGTTCTCCTGGTAGTAGGAGGCCTGCGACGAACGGTCGATCCAGTTGTAGAAGAGCGGCATGAGGGACGCGGAACCGCCGCTGGAACCCAGCGCGAGGTTGTAGTCCAGCAGCGAGACGTAGGGCGTGGTGCTGCCCACGGCCTGCGTGTTGTCGTTGCCCCGGTCGTCGCCGGAGGGGCGCGCCGAGTGGACGAACCGGTCGAACAACGCCGGGTCCGACCCGAAGTTCACCACATCCCCCACCGAGGCGGCATTCCCGGCCGTTGGGTTGAAGGAGGGGTCGAGGAGGTAGCCGAGCGAGAGGCGCCCGCCCGCCTCCGACGTGCGCCCGCGGTTCGCCCAGACGCGGTTGACGTCGAAGTAGTCGCTCACGTTCACGGCGCAGAAGGCGAAGCGGCCCGCGTCGAACGGCAGCTGCTGCCACTGGGCCGTCCAGGACGACCGGGAGAGGAAGCGCACGTCGTTGACGAGACCCGGCGGCAGGTAGCCCAGTCCCTCCAGCGTCAGCACGCTCACCGTCTCCGTGACGGGGGCGAAGCGCGTCTCGCGCGAAATCGTCCCCCCGAGCGGGTCCGGCGGCATGAACACGCGCCCCTGCCACACGTCCATGGCCTGGCCACGCTGGTCGCGGTAGGTGTAGGCTCCCTTGGCGGTGAAGTCGGTGTTCGTGTCGCACAGGCCGGGGAAGGGATCGCCGCGCACGGCGTCGTCGACGCGGGCGATCGCCTCGGCGAGGGCGGCATGCACGAGGTGGCGCGTGGCGACCGCGCGGCGCAGGGCGGACGAGGGCATGCGCTCCGCGCGCATGTAGATTGCGAACGCGACGGCGGAAACCACCATGAAGGAGAGGAAGCCGAGCACGATCAGGAGCGCGCTTCCGGATTTGCGGGACGACGTCGTCATTTCGTATCCCCCGTGTTCACCAGCTCGTCGGCCGGTCTGCGATTGTAGTTCGGAAACGTGACATAGGAGGTGATGTCGCCGTCCGTACTGTCCTGCTCGGTGTCGACCGTGCCCCGCCGGATCGTCACGTAGTAGGGCCGCCCCCAGGGGTCGAGTATCTTGCCGGAGCGCGTGGTGGAGGCGTTGAAGAGGACGGGCATCTTGCCGCGCTGCCCGTTCTGCATGTTCTCCTTGCCGAGGATGAAGGCGAGGGTGCTGTCGGTCGCCTCCGAGCGCTCCATGAGGTGCGCGTCGAGCGAGTAGTCCTTTCCGTAGTTCTCGTACGCGAGGATGGCCTTCGTCATCTCCTGCGCCTCGGTGGTCGCCTGCTGGATCTTCGCGCGGCGGTTGGCCCCCGAGACGGAGGTCGTGACGGCGCCGGCGAGCAGCATGAGCATGCCGATCACCACGATCAGCTCCACGAGCGTGAAGCCCCTTCTGTCGTTCAAGCGGTTCATCGTCATTCCACCTCGTCCGGCCATGTGCTGATGTCGTCGTCCGTGTCGATCTTGCCGTCCGGACCGTAGGAGAGCACGCCCACGGTGTAGGCGTGCGACGAACCGTACCGGAGCCTCCCGAGGGCGTTGACCTGCTGCCACGGCGGCGCGGTGCTGAGCGAGGCGTCGTCGCTCCTGTAGGAATCGAAGTTCGGCTTCTGGAAGAAGCCGTAGCCCTGGTAGCGCGAGACGGCGCGCGTGCGCACCTTGCCGTCCGCATGCCAGGCGCCCGCGACGAGCCCGACGGCCGACTTGCTCGCGGTGTCGATCCGGGGCAGCAGGTTGTCCGCCCGGTTCTGGGCGAGGGAGAGCTCGCGGCGCATGAGCGAGAGCTGCGAGACGCCGGCCGTGCCCGTGCGCCAGGCGATGGAGGACGAGTTGAACACCATCGTGAGGATCGTCACGAGCATCCCCAGCAGCAGGGACGCGACGAGCATCTCGATGAGCGTGAAGCCTGAGCGGTCGTTCGGTCGTTTCATGGGGTAGACCTCTTCTGGTCACCTTGGAAGTGGATTTCGGTGAAGTAGATCGGCTGCGCGAAGAGCGCGCCCGCGTTGCGCGAGACGCGCATGCTGACGGCGACGCGCGACCAGTCCTCCTGGACCTCCCCGCCCGGCACGCGCACGTACCCCGGCTGCGCGACGAGGGCGCAGACGTAGGCGCTGTTGAGCGGCCACGACGGCTTCGGGCTCGACCGGCCCACGAGGGCGTCGAACACCTGCTTCCCCGTCGCGTTGATGCTGCCCTTCTTCTTGGGCGTGAAGCCGTTCCCCGTCTCGCAGTAGGCGGCCCAGCCGCCGTTGCGTTCGCCCCGGCCGGTCACATTCACCGCGTTCTGCACCGCCCGCTTCCAGTCGTCCCAGTCGAGGCTGCGCTGCGAGAGGGCGCCCCGGACCTGGTTGAGCACGGCGTCCGCCGCCGCCGCCGCCTTCACGTCGTCCTTGCTCTGCTGGTTCTCGCGGTAGCCGAGCGGATAGAGCGAGACCATCGCCAGCACGCCGGCGGCCATGATGAAGATGGCGAGGTTCACCTCCATCAGGGTGAAGCCCAGCTTCCGGAGAATGGGGTTGATGCCGTTCATGTCAGTCCTGGTCCTTCAGCAGGTTGTCCGTGATGGTGCCGACCGGGGACGTGTCGGTGCCCGCGAGGTCGTTGAGCTGCGTGATCTGCACGTTGCCGCCGGCCTTGCCGAGCGAGAACTTGTAGTCCGTCGCGCTCGTCACGTCGCCGGGATAGAAGACGAGCGCGGGCGTGCCGGAGGCGGGCACCAGCTCGGTGTCGTTCGGCACCGTGGTGCCGAAGATGTAGTTCTTCGGCAGGTCGAGCGAGGCGATCTCCACGCCGTAGGCGTCGCCCACGTTCCAGGCGCCCCGGACCAATCCGTTGTTGTCGGGATGGAAGGGAAGCCCCCACCGGCAGTCGTTGCCGTTGTTGTAGCCGATGCCGGCGCGGCCCCTGTTGCCGGAGGCGTCCAGCTTGAACTCGCCACAGAAGTCCTCCACGTTCATCTTCGCGCCGATCATGTAGTCGGACTCCAGCTGGACGTAGCCCACCCACGCGCACATGAGCGAGCTGCACTGCTTCACGCCCTGCCTGAGCCGGTGTCCGCTGGGGCTGCTCATCTGGTAGAGGCGGATGGCGCGCTGCTTCTTGCTGTCGGAGGCGTCCATCGGGTAGGACTGGTTCCAGTCGGCGAACTCGTCCACGAGCAGCCCCCCGCTCACGGGCAGCGACTGCCCGGCCGCGGTCTTGCCGCCGCTGTTCGCGATGTAGGAGATGCGGCCGGCCATCTTGATCGCGATGGCGGTGCCGTACGCCTCGCCGTCCTCGGACTTCCTGTTCTGCCGGCGGTTGCAGAAGAGGACCGCCGTCGGCACCTGGTCGATCAGGCACGTCTGCATGGCCTGGCGGATGATCGAGGCCGTGTCCTGCACCACGCCGCGCGCGGTCATGCCGCGCGACGCGGCGAAGTAGCCGCCGATCGAGATGGTGGAGAGGAGCGCCATCAGGCCGATCACCACGATCAGCTCGACGAGCGAGAAGCCCCCGCGTGTCTGTCGCTGCGTCTTCATCATTTCAGGTACCCGCTGGGAAGCTGCACGGTCTTGTTGTCGTGCGTGGAGTTCCACCACTCGTTGTAGTTCGACACCGTCATCACGCGCACGCTGTCGGAATCGGCGTTGTACTGCACGATGTAGCGACGGAAGCGGCCGGTCTCCTTCTCCTGGTAGCCGAACACCATGTCGTTCAGCTTGATCGTGGAGCCGTGCCTCTTGTTCTTCTTGATCGCCTCGGAGAAGTTCTGCCCGCGTCCGCCCGCCTTGCCGGCCGCCGTGCGCGTGGCGACGACCACGCCGTTGAAGTCCATCACGGGCGACACCTTCTTGGAGCCGACGGAGACCTTCGCGAGTTCGTACATCATCTTGTCGTACTCGTCGGCCGAGAGGAAGTCGACGTGCTTGCCGGAGTCGAGCCCGTTGTCCGCCCAGCTCTGGAGCTTCCCGCCCTTCGGCGGCCAGTGGTTCTTCTGCGCGAGGTAGGAGGCGATGCCGGACTGGATGACCTGCTTCGACGCCTCCGTGCGCCGCTCCCGCGCCTGGCGGATGGCGGCCGAGGCCGCCGTGGTGACAATGCCCATCAGCACCGCCAGGATGCCGATGACCATCAGCATCTCGACGATCGTGAAGCCGGCCGTGCGCGCGCGTCTCATTCGCGGACCTCCTGCTGCCGGTTCCAGCTGTACACGTTGTCGGCGTTCTTTTTGCCCCGCTTGGAGTACGAATCGCCCAGCTCGCCGTCCGCGCCCGCGCACCACGCGATCGCGTTCGCCCGCACCTTCACCGTCTCGCCGCACACCTTCGCCTCGGTGATGCCGTCGAGGTCGGTGTCGATCGCGTAGTAGACGATGTGCGACTTCACCGTGCCGCCCGAGGGCACGCGCGTGGAGGCGTTCGCGCCGGTCGAGCGCTTCAGCACGGCCACCGCCCAGGGGTCGACGATGCCGCAGCGGTCGGATCCCACGGGCTGCCCGCCGCTGTTCAGGCTCACGCCGAGCAGGTTGTTCTTGGCGAACACCTTCGCGACCTCCACGACGCATCCCTTCCCGTCGCCGTCCACGCCCTGGTAGAGCGTGAGCCCCGTGGGCCACGTGCCCCTGTTCTGCAGCATGATGCTGAGGGCCGTCGCCACGTTCGAGACGGTCTCCTGCGCGCGCGCCCGTTGCGCCGTGCGCGTGACGCGGCCGTAGCCCATGAGCAGCGCGCCGGAGAGGATGGCGATGATGGCGAGCACCACCAGCATCTCGATGAGGGTGAAACCGTGTTTCCTGTTCGTCATGACGGTCCTTTAGTTGCTGAGGTGGACGATGTCGTCCGAGATGAAGGAGTGGATCATGTTGAGGTCTTCGCCGCTGAACGAGTCGAGGTCGTACCAGGGCGGGAAGGTGACCTTGTTCGCACCGGCGGACCAGAGGCGGTAGCTCTGGTACGGCGGCTCCGAGTAGTAGTAGAACTCGTGCCCCCAGCCGTCGCACACCGTCATGCTGAGCAGGAGGTGCGGCGAACCGCCGGAACCGGAACCGCCGCCGGAGAAGACGCGCAGGCGGCGATGCCAGAGCTTGCCGTCGTTGCCGCCGCCGCTCACGCCGTCCACCTCGAACGTCGAGGGCGACGAGAGGTAGGGCCTGGAGGGGTCCAGCACGTCCACGCCGTAGAAGAAGCGGTAGCACGGCTTGTCGACCGTCGTGACGATGCCCTGGAAGTTCGGCATCCAGCGCGCGCAGACGGCCTGGCTCGTGAGGTTCGAGATCAGGCCCGCCTCCCAACGCGCGTTGGCGGAGGAGGACTGCGCGCCCATCGCCTTGCGCACCTCGTCCCAGTCCGAGAACTGCGCCCCCGTGTCGAGGCGGCACGGCAGCTGGTTGTTCGCCGCCCACTGGTTGTGGTAGCGCCCGTTCACCTTGTAGTCGTAGAAGTTGTCCATCGGCCCTTCGAGCATGAAGAAGTAGCGCGGGAAGAGGAAGGAGAGGAGGCCGAACTCGAAGAGCTGGACGTCCTTCCCGGTCTTGCCCTGCGCGCGCCAGTCAATCGCGCTGAGGTCGAGCGAACCCACGCCGTTGAGCGGGCGGAACCCCCTGTACGGCGCCTCCGCGTCCGTCGCGGACGCCAGATCCTGGATCGCCGAGCTGATCTCGCCGTCTTTCGGCGCCGGCCACGAGACGGAGAGCGGCTGCGCGCGGCAGGCCGCCTCGATCTGCGCGAGCGTCCGCGCCGACGTCATCGACGTGCTGCCGCTCTCGGCATCGCCCTTCTCCTGGCGCCCGTACTCGTCCACGCTCTTGTAGATGCTGCGGCTGCGCCCCTGCAGCGGCACGGGCGGATACGACCCGTACGCCGCGTAGTAGCCGGAGAGCGCGTTTTCGAGCCGCTGCAGGCGCTGCACCGTCTCCGCCTTCGCGCGGTTCGAGCCGCCCACGCCCGCCAGGCGGAAGACGACGCCCATGAGCGTGACGACCACGACCGTCACGACCAGCAGCTCGATCAGCGTGAAGCCGCCTCTGTTCGTTTCGCGTTTCATGGCGTTTCGGCCCCTCACTCAGCCCGCGCCGCCGCCGGAGACGGAGGAGATGATCTTGATCATCGGCAGGAACATCGCGATCACGATCGTGCCGACCACCACGGCGAGGAAGATGATGAGGGCCGGCTCGATGGCCGCCGTCATGCCCGCCACGGCGTTGTCCACCTCGTCGTCGTAGGTGTTCGCGATGCGCGTGAGCATGTCGGAGAGCTGGCCCGTCTCCTCGCCCACCTGCACCATCGACACGACCATCGGCGGGAACACGCCGGAGGCGGCGAGCGGGTCGGTCATCGACTCGCCCTCCTTCACCGCGTCGTGGACGGACTGGATGGCGCGGCGCACCACGCGGTTCGCCGTCGTGTCGCGCACGATCACGAGCGCCTGGAGGATCGGCACGCCCGAGGAGAGCAGCGTGCCGAGCGTACGGGAGAACTGCGCGATCGCCGTGCGCTTCACGAGCGTGCCCGTCACGGGGAAGCCGAGGCGCAGGCGGTCCAGCTGGTACGCGCCGAACTTCGTCTTGCCGAACATCTTGTAGAGTACCACGAACGCCGCGACGCCCGCGAAGATCTGCAGGCCGTTGTGCTGCACGAACTCGGAAAGCCCCATCACGAACTCCGTGATCGCCGGCAGCGACTGCCCGCCCAGGATGTCGTTGAACACCTGCTGGAACTTCGGAATCACCGTCACGAGCAGGAACGCCGTGATGCCGACGGCGGCCACGAGCACGACCGACGGGTAGATCATCGCGCCCTTCACCTTGTTCTTGATCTTCTGCGCCTTCTCGGCGAACTCCGCCAGGCGGTTCAGCACGACTTCGAGGACGCCGCCCGCCTCGCCCGCCTTCACCATGTTGACGTACAGGTTGTCGAACACCTTCGGATACGCCGTGAGCGATTCCGAGAACGTCGCGCCGCCCGCGATGCCCTCGCTGATGCCGTTCAGGCAGTCCATCATCGCCGGGGCCATCTTCTGCTTCTTCAGCACGTCGATGCAGCGCATGAGCGGCAGTCCCGCGTTCACGAGCGTCGCGAGCTGGCGCGTGAAGCCCGTCAGGTCCTTCTGCTTCACGCGGCCCATCAGGAACTTCGGCATCTTGATGTTGATCTGCTTGGAGCCGATGCCCTTCTTCGCCGCCGCGCCCTTCGCCGGCGCGGTCCCCCTCTTCGCCGGGGCCGCCGCGCCCTTCACCTCGCCGATCGCGGACGGGAAGAGGCCGTTCGCGCGGATGGCCGCAATCGCCGACGCGCGGTCGCCCGCCTCGATCGTTCCCCGCTGTTCCTGGCCCGCGCCGTCCAGCGCGATGTACTGAAATTTCGCCATAAGTCTCGGCCTCGCCTGAGTTGTTCGGTTTTCGCCTGGGTTGTTCGATTTTGTGACGCCACCATTATACTACACGCGCGCGCCGTGCGCAATGCCGCTTCGCGGTTTTAAGTGGTTAAGTCGGCCTACGGCCTTTAAATCGCCGCTTCGCGGCTTTAAATTGCGTTGGTTTCAGGTTCTAGGGGAGGGTCGCGCTCCTGCGCGACCGAGCGGTCCGGCATGTACGGCCTGCCGGTCCGGCATATCCGACCTGCCGGCCCGGCGCGCAATGTACCCGCGCCGCCTCGGCGCGTGGCGTCCACCAGACTTTGGCCTGCGGCGCTCAACGCGGAGGAAACGGAGGAGCGGAGACGCGGAGGTTTCGCAATACCACTTCCATCCCGCGACGGAATCATTGTGCTGAACAAGGTTATGGATACGAATACGACGATGATTTTTCCCGGACCAAGGTGATGTACGAAAAGGCTGATGTGGGGTACGAAGATGTGGGTACGAAACGGGAGGGCCGCGCTTGTCGCGGCCGTTCACGCAAAACCGTCGGTCCTATCGCGGTCCTATCGTACGAAGCGAAACCCGTATCGGTATTACCCGTATCTGTGTTACCCGTGGCAAGTTCTCCCCGTCATTCTTGCCACTGAACACACTGAAGCCGCTGCGCGGCACACAGAAGACACTGAAAGCCGATGCCCCTACATCTCCAACACTTCTGTGTGTTCTGTGACGGCCGTAGGCCGTTCTGTGTGTTCCGTGACATACGCCCCTCCCCACACGCACTCCTCTTTCTCCTCCTCTCTTCTCCTCCACCCACCTCTCCTCCACCTACCTCTCCTCCACCCACCTCTCCTCCGCGTCTCCGTTCCTCCGTTTCCTCCGCGTTAGGCGAAAGCAATCCCGTCCACTCCAAGCGGTCGCGCAGGAGTGCGACCCTCCTGGGCGTCGTGCCCCACAGCGCCACGCGCCGAGGGCGGCGCGGGTACATTGCGTGCCGATTCCCCACAGATATGCACCATTTTCTTTCCCTATCCTTATATGCCCATGCCGTATATGTTCATGCCATTTCGATTATACCCATGCCGTTCCGAAGTGAAATCGCACATTCCACCAACACATCGACCAGGCGGATGGGAATTCACGAATGAGATTTCTGTGCGTAGGAAACCATCGTGTAGGTGAACATCTTTTTCTCATCCATCATCTTCTCCATTCATTCATCCCTTATTCCCCTCTTTTCTCATCCTTTCCCGGATTGGCTGTTGATTCCGCGCGCCGTTCGCATACTTTAAGAAGTAGGAGTTTCAGTTCCGCCGCCTTGGAGTCCGACCTGACCGTTTCCTTGCTTTCATGCCCCCTTTCCTGTAGAATCTAACCATGTTTTTCTTTTCGCAATCTCGTTTCTCCGCCGTACCGTCCGTGCTGGCGGTGTGCCTGTGGCTTGTCGGCTGCATGACGCCCGACAGGGCCGTGCGGGAGGCGGACGGGACGGCCACGGCGGCGGCGACGGAGATCTGGCGCGCGCAGACGGGCCTCACGAACGCCTTCGACATCGCGCGGCCCGCCGACGTGTTGACCCTGCGCATCGCCCTGGAGGCCCTGCGGCAGGGGACGACGAACGCCGTCTTCCCGCGCATCGCGGGCGTTGCGCCCCTCACGCCCTCGAACGGCACGCTGCGCCTGTCGCTCGAAAGCGCCCTGCGCCTCGGCGCACGCAACAACCGCCGCTACCAGACGCTGAAGGAGTCCGTCTACCAGAAGGCCCTCACGCTCGACAACGAGCGCTACGCCTTCGACAACACGTTCAGCGGCTTCCTGCTCGGCGCGCTCACGGGCTCGCCCGAGATCGACAAGGACTACGGCCAGGGCGGTGCCGGGGCGCAGCGCCGGTTCGAGAACGGCACCACGCTCGCGGGGAACATGGCCGTGGACGTCACGAAGATGATCCGCGAGGACTGGCATTCGTTCGGCTGGACCGGCGACCTCACCGCGAGCGTGCCCCTCCTGCGCGGCAGTACGCGCGAGATCGTGCGCGAACCCCTCACCCAGGCCGAACGCAACCTCGCCTACGCCCTCCTCACCTTCACGCGCTACCGCGAGACCTACGCCCTCTCCGTCGCCAAGGCCTACTACCGCGTGCTCCAGTACGCCCAGACGCGCCGGAACTCGGACGACAACGCCAAGCGCCTCGACCTCAACTGGCGGCGCGCCGAGATGATGTTCAAGGCCGGGCGCATGGACCGCATCCAGGTCGACCAGGCCCGCACCGACCTCCTCGCCGCCCACCAGACGATCATCACCGCGCAGCAGAACTACGAGGACGCCCTCGACAACTTCAAGATCACCCTCGGCCTCGCCCCCGAGGCGCCCGTCGCCCTCGACGACGCCGAGCTCGCCCGCATCCAGGCGCAGATGGCCGCGCAGGCGAAGAGCCAGCCGGACGCCCTCGGCGACTACCCGCGCGAGGACGACGCCCTCAACATCGCCCTCGTCGAACGCCGCGACCTCGCCGTCACGCGCGGCGACGTGCTGGACGCCGAACGCGCCGTCGCCGTCGCCGCCGACAACCTGCGCGGCGAGGTGACGGTCGAGGGCCGGGCCGCCTACGCCGGCAGCCGCCGCGCCCACACGGGCGGCAACGTCGACGACGACACCACCTCCTCCCTCCGCCTCAAGTGGTCCGCCCCCTGGGACCGCCGCCGTGAGCGCAACGCCTACCGCCGCGCCCTCATCACGCGCGACCAGAGCCGCCGCACGCTGGAGGAAAGCGAGGACGCCGTCAAGAACGAGGTGCGCGCCGGCTACCGCAGCCTCTCCGCCGCGCGCGCCCTCTACGCGAACAAGGTGGAGTCCTACAAGGTGGCGAAGATGCGCGTGGACGCGATCGACCTCTTCACGCAGTCCGGCCGCAGCTCGATGCGCGACACCCTCGACGCCGCCCGCGACCTCCTCAGCGCCCAGAACGCCCTCTGCTCCGCCGTCATCGAGTGGTACACGAGCGACCTCTCCCTCCGGAGCGCGATGGGCATCCTCCAGATCTGCCCGGACGGCACGTGGAAGTAGGCAGACCGCAGACGAACGACGCAACGCAGGAAAGACATGACACGGAAGAAGAAACTCATCTGGATCGGCGCGGGCCTGCTCCTCGCGGGACTCGCCGCCTTGTTCGCGTTCAGCGGGGGCGAGACCGACGAGGCGGCCACGCCCACCTTCACCGTCGCCGAAGGGCCGCTCACGATCGGCATCACCTCCTCCGGCTCCATCCAGAGCAAGGACAAGGTGACGCTCAAGAGCGAGCTGGAGGGCAACAACACCATCATCTGGGTCGTGGAGGAGGGCGTCAACGTCAAGGCCGGCGACCTGCTCATCGAGTTCGACTCCGCCACGCTCGTCGACAAGCGCAACGAGCAGGAGATCACCGCCGCCACCACCGAAGGCAACCTCATCATCTCGCAGGAGAAGCTGGAGGTCACCAAGGGCGACTGCGACGCGAACCTCCTCGAACGCGAAGTGACCCTCACCCTCGCGAAGATGGCCCTCGAAAAGTACGAAAAGGGCGACTACCCGCAGCAGGCCCGCGAGTACGAGACCGACATCGCGATCGCGGACGAGGAGATGAAGCGCGCCGCCGAAAAGCTCGAATGGTCCCAGCGCCTCGCCAAGGAGGGCTTCCTCACGCGCACCGAACTGCAGGCGGACGAACTCGCGCTCCGCCAGAAGGAGATCAAGCTGGAGATGGCCCGCACGAAGATGAACGTGCTCACGAACTACACGGTCATCCAGCAGCGCGCCACGCACGAAAGCGACGTGCGCAAGGCGACGCGCGCCCTCGCGCGCACGAAGTGGCAGAACAAGTCCCTCATCCGCCAGGTCGAGACGGAGATCATCCAACGCACGCGCGAACGCGACCGCGCGACGAACCGCCTCGCAGAGCTCAACTTCCAGATCTCGAAGTCGAAGATCTACGCCCCCACGAACGGCGTCATCCTCTACGCCTCCACCGTGCAGATTGCGCGCCGCCGCTACTGGATCCGCCCCCTCGCCGTCGGCGAAACGGCCGTCCAGCGCCAGGAGCTCATCTACATCCCCCTCGACGCGGGCATGATCGTGGAGCTGATGGTGCCGGAAGCCTCCCTCAACAAGCTGGAGACGGGCATGCCGGCGAACGTCCGGGTGGACGCCTTCCCGGACAAGGTCTTCCACGGCCGGCTCACGAAGATCGGCATCCTCCCGGACGGGCAGAGCGCGTCGCTCAACCCGGACCTCAAGATGTACAAGTGCGAGCTCGAATGCGACTTCTCCGACGTCGTCATCCGCCCCGGCATGAGCTGCGACATCGAGCTCGTCAAGCACGCCTACGACAAGGTGCTCTACTGCCCCATGCAGTGCGTGACCCGCGTCAACGGCGTCCCCTGCGTCTACGTGCAGGAAGGGAAGGAGTGGGTCGCCCGCCCCGTCGAAGTCGGCCTCGACAACAACCGCATGATCCACCTCGTCAGCGGCGTGGAGAAGGGCGACGTCATCATGATGGCCCCGCCCGTCAGGGAATCCAAGGACGCCGAGCAGAAGGACGCCGAACCCAAGGCGACCAAGCCCGCCGACGCCCAGAACTAGACAACCTTGCCAAGCCTCCCCACCACCATGCCCGCACCCACCACAGAGGAAGTCGTCAAGCTGCAGGACGTCTGCCGCCACTACACCGTCGGCGGCGAGACCGTGAAGGCGCTCGACGGCGTTTCGTTCGCAATCCACCGGGGCGAATACTGGGCCATCATGGGTCCTTCCGGATCCGGCAAGAGCACCCTCCTCAACATCCTCGGCTGCCTCGACCGCCCCACGTCCGGCAGCTACTGGCTCAACGGCGTGGACGTGGCGCGCATGGCGGCCAACGAGCTTTCCGACCACCGCCTCAAGAACCTCGGCTTCGTCTTCCAGAGCTTCCACCTCATTCCCCAGCTCAGCGTGCTGGAGAACATCGAGATGCCGATGTTCTACCTCGGCATCCCCCAGGCGGAGCGGACCCGGCGCGCGAAGGAGCTCGCCGACCGCGTCGAGATGAGCCACCGCCTCCAGCACCTCCCCGCCGAACTCTCCGGCGGACAGCGCCAGCGCGTGGCCGTCGCGCGCGCCCTCGCGAACGACCCCGCCGTCCTCCTCGCGGACGAGCCCACCGGCAACCTCGACTCCAAGACGTCCGTCCAGATCATGGCGCTCTTCCAGGAACTCTACGAACAGGGCAAGACGATCATCGTCGTCACCCACGAACCCGACATCGACGCCTACGCCCACTCCCACATCGTCGTCAAGGACGGCAGGCTCCTCTCCGTCCGGAACTGATCCCATGCAAGCCCTCTCCTTCTACTGGCCCTTCATCAAGCTCGGCGCCACGGACGTGTGGCGCCACAAGACGCGCTCGTTCCTCA
>CAKULR010000013.1 GCA_934667295.1 uncultured Kiritimatiellota bacterium | reverse complement strand
GAGCACAATTTAAAGCCGCGCAGCGGCGACTTAACCACTTAAAGCCGCGCAGCGGCGGTTTAACCACTTAAAGGCCGTAGGCCGACTTAACCACTTATTTATATGCTATAATGCCCGCCATGAAAAACACGATCCTTCCGCTCGTCGCGCTGGCGCTGGCGACCTCCCTCGTCTGCGCGGCGACGACGCAGACCTGCCGCAACCGCCCCGTCGAACTCGCGAATCCCGGCTTCGAGGACGGGACGGCCCACTGGAACCTGCCCGCCAACGCCGCCCTCGACCCGGCCGTCGCGCACGGCGGACGCGCCTCCGCCGCCCTCACCGTCGCGGACCCGATGAAGGACGGCGTCTACATCACCCGCCGCATCCCCATCGTCGGCGGAGCCCTCTACCGCGCCGACTGCTTCGTGAAGACGGAGAACGTGACGGACCGCAAGGGCCGCATGTCCTCCGTCGGCGCCGGCCTCATCGTCGAATGGTCCGACAAGAACGGCAAGTGGATGGCCGCCGGCGAATACGCCTGCGGTTCGTTCGGCACGAAGGACTGGCACCGGGCCACCTGCGCCCACCTCAAGGCCCCGGACGACGCGGGCTACGCGCAGATCTACCTCACGCTGCGCGGCGCGGGGAAGGCCTGGTTCGACGACTTCACCTTCACCGCCATCGAGCGGACCGTGGACATGCACGAACCGGCGGCCGACGCCGAGTTCGCCTGCAACACGCCGCGCTTCACGTGGGGCGACCTGCCCGGCGCGCGCACCTACACCGTGGAACTCGCGCGCGATCCGTCCTTCCCCGCCAACGCGACGCGCGCCTACACCGTCCCCGGCGTCACGTTCTTCCAGCTGAAGGACCCGCTCGAACCCGGCACCTGGTACTGGCGCGTCGGCGCCCCCGGCGCCCAGCGTGCCGCCGCGCGCGCCTTCCGGCAGACCGCGCCGAAGGACCGCGACTGCCTGCCGCCCGACATCCGCACCGTCGCCTGTCGCGTCACGGCGGCGAACGCCCCCTTCACCGTCGCCGTGCAGGACGACGGCGCCACGCCCCCCGTCGTCACCTGCGGCACCGCGCGCGGCACCTGTGGCACCCCTGACTCGAACGGCGTCTACGCCGTCACCTTCGCGGCCCCCGCCAGCGGCTGGCCGCGCGGCCTCACGGAAGGTACGCTCGTCGCGACGGACGCCGCCGGGAACCGCACGGCGCGCCCGTTCTGGCTCCTCAACGCGCCCAAACCGACGAACGACGTCGTCGTCGACGCGCACGGCGACTACGTACAGGCCGGACGCCGCATCTTCCCGCTCGGCATCTACGAGGTCACGCCGCGCGACATGCCCGAGGTGCGCGCGAGCGGCTTCGACGTCGTCCACACCTACCGCTGGGAGGGCAGCACGAACGACGTCGCATGCCGCGCCTACCTGGACGCCTGTTGGGCCGCGGACGGCCTCCGCGCCTTCATCGGCTTCGACCGGGGCACCCATTCGGGCACCGGCATCGTCCAGGGCGACTTCGCGCACATCGCGCGCCGCGTCGGCATGCTGGCGGACCACCCCGCCCTCTTCTGCTGGTACCTTTTCGACGAGCCCGAAATCCTCTCCCAGTACGTCTCGCCCGAACGCCTCACCGCGTGCGCCGACCTCGTGCGGGCGCTCGACCCCTACCACCCCGTGGTGATGACGACGTGGAACAAGACGATGGTCAACTACCGCCGCACGTGGGATACGCACTGGACCCAGGCCTACGGCGACCCGGCGGGCGTTGTCCGCCAGATCGACGAACACCGCCGCTTCCTCGACAACGCCTCCCCCATCACCCTGCTCGTCAACTGCAACGACGGCGTCCAGGGCGCGGCGCGTCGGCGCGGCGTGAAGCCGGACCCCGCGAAGTTCGCGCGCGACTACGACTTCCTCCGCGCCTGTGCCTTCCTCGGCATCGTGAAGGAGTGCAACGGCGTGTGGTGGTGGTGGTTCGCCCGCGACAGCAAGGACTACTATTCCGCCGCGCAGTGCCCGCCCGCCTGGGCCAACCTCGTGAAGATCGTGCGGGAACTCGGCACCCTCCGCCCCCTCGTCACCGCGCCCGGCCCCGTCACGACCGGCACCGCCGTGGACGGCAAGGCGAAGGTCGAATGGTGGCGCAAGACCGTGGACGGCAAGGACCTCCTCATCGCCGTCAACACCGGTGACACCCCCGCCACCGTGACGATCGGCGCACAACGCCTCACCTTCCGCCGTCACGAGGTAAAGGTCATCCGCTAACGGGAGGGACGCAATTCATTGTGTCCGGGCCCCACGTCGGCCCGGCGCGCGAAGTACCCGCGCCGCCCCCGGCGCGTGGCGTCCGAACGGGCCGTACACCCACCCCACCCCGCGCGACCAAGACAACCACTGGACTGTTCACATCACTCATTACTTCCATTTAGACACAATTTTCACACATACCCTCTCGAAACAGAATGACAAGTTATTTTTCCGCATCGTAATCTCATCAACAATTCTTTACGGAAAGAACGTGAGATTTCACTGCGGAATGATGGCTCTCCATGGCCTTATGCCTCCGTATCTCCTCGCACCCCCACATTAACGGGTCGAAGGCCCACGCACGAGAACAGGCCTCAGTCCTCGTTCTCCATCCCTCGGTCGCGCGGGAGCGTGACCCTCCCGCCGCCGTGTACCAAGCCCGTTCGGACGCCACGCGCCGAGGGCGGCGCGGGTACATCGCGCGCCGGGGTCTGTTGGGGTACCGGGGCGTGTTGGGGTAGCGAAGACGTGCTGGGGTGTAGGAGGGGAGGGGCAGGGGAGGGCGTGTCAGGAAATTTTCACGGAACCGGCGCGGAGGACGGTAAAAGCGCCGTCCTCCAGGACGCGCACGACGGTGGAGGGGACGCCGCCGGGGGAGAGGCCGTCGTCCACCACGAGGTCGGCGGAAAGGCCCACGTCCGCAAGCGCCTGCGGGGCGTCGGTTGCGGCACGCTGTCCCGAAAGGTTCGCGCTCGTCACACGCAGGACGCCGCCACAGCGGCGGAGCAGTTCGCGCGTCCAGGCATGGTCCGGCACGCGGAAGCCCTCAGGGCCCACCACCACGGTCAGGGCGCCGGGCCAGAACTTCGCAAGGCGGTCCGGCACCTCGTAGCCAAACGCCCGCACGGCCTCCACGTCCGCCGCAAGAAGCGCGATCGGCTTCTGCGCCGCACGGCCCTTGATCGTGTAGAGGCGCGCCACGGCGTCCGGGAACGCCGGATGCGCGGCAAGGCCGTACACGGTGTCCGTCGGGATGACGGCGACGCCGCCCGCGTTCAGCACGCGCGCGGCGTCCGCCAGGCCCTTCTCATCCGATCGGACGAGCATCAGGCCCTCTTCAGCTGCGGGAAGAGGACAACATCGCGGATGGAGTCGCAGCCCGTGAGGAACATCACGAGGCGGTCGACGCCGAAGCCGAGCCCGCCCGTCGGCGGCATGCCGACTTCGAGGGCGCTGATGAAGTCCTCGTCGATCTTCTCGGTGTCCTCGCCGGCCTGGTGTTCGAGGGCCTTGCGCTGTTCAAGCGGATCGTTCTGCTCGGTGTAGCCGGGGCAGAGCTCGCGGCCCGCGACGACGAACTCGAAGACGTCCACGAGCGAAGGGTCGTCCGGGCACGTCTTCGCGAGCGGCACGAACTCGTGCGGGATGCGGATGACGAACGTCGGCTGCATGAGGTTCTTCTCGATGAGCTTGTCGTAGACCTCGTGCGTGAGCATGAGCTCGGTCGTCACGCCGTCGAGCTCCAGGTTCGTCTCGGTCTCGCGCCCCCTCGCCTTCGCCTTTTCGAGCTGCGTCTCGAACGGCAGCTCGAACCAGTCGTCGCCCATCAGCTCCTTCACGAGGTCCTTGTACGCGACGCGGCGGTAGGGCGGCGTGAAGTCGATCGGGATCTTCTTCTCGCCGTACTCGATCACGCGCTTGCCGATCACGGTGTCGCAGAGGTGCGGCAGGAGCCCCTCCATGATCGCCTCCATCGACGTGCGGTCGCCGTAGGCTTCGTAGATCTCGCAGACCGTGAACTCGGGGTTGTGCGTGCGGTCGATGCCCTCGTTGCGGAAGTCCTTGCCGAGTTCGAAGACCTTGTTCATGCCGCCCACGAGGAGGCGCTTCAGGTAGAGCTCGGGGGCGATGCGCATCACGCAGTCCTTGTCGAGCGCGTTGTAGTGCGAGAAGAACGGCTTCGCGGCGGCGCCGCCGGCCTGGTCCTGGAGGATGGGCGTTTCGACTTCCACGAAGCCCTTCGACCACAGGTACTTGCGGATCTCCATCAGGAGGCGCGAGCGCGTGAAGAAGCGCGCGCGGCTCTCGTCGTTCACCATCAGATCGACGTAGCGGCGGCGGTAGCACTCCTCCTGGTCCGCAAGGCCGTGGAACTTCTCCGGCGGCTGTTCAAGCGCCTTGGCGAGAAGGTCCCACTCCTTCACGACGACGCACTTCTCGCCCTTCTGGGTGGTGAAGAGCACGCCCCGGATGCCGATGATGTCGCCGAGGTTGAGGAGCTTGAAGCCCGCGAACAGCTTCTCGCTCAGCTCGTCGCGCTTGAAGATGACCTGGAAGCGGTCCGTGCCGTCGTTGAGCGTCGCAAAGTTCATCTTGCCCATGCGGCGGATCATCAGCAGACGCCCGGCGACGCGCACCTCGGCCCCCTCCGTGAACGTGGCCCGCACGTCCCTGAGGTCCGTATGCGGGAACTTGTGGCCGTAGGGGGTGAACCCCAGGTCGGCCAGGGCCTTCATCGAGGCCAGGCGGTTCGCGCGGTATTCGTTCGTCTGCTGTTCCATTTCGTACTCGCTCTCCTGGAAAAACGGCGCAGATTATACTCTTTTCACCCGGCATCCGCAATCTGCAAGCGGATGCCGGGGGCGCGCCCGCCGCCCGTCCTACAGGTTCGCGAACGGATTGCAGCTGAAGCCGCTCGAAAACGACCGGCCGCCGTGTTCCCCGCCCACGCGCTTCGGGCCGCTCGAATAGCTCCCGCGTCCGCCACCGCCGCCGTGGCCACCACGCGCGCCGCCGCCGCCCACGCCCGCCACGGGACGCGGCTGCGTGCGGGCGGTCAGCGAGATGCGCTGGCGCGCCCTGTCGACGCCGATCACCTTCACCTTGATCTTGTCGCCCACCTTCACGACCTCGTTCGGGTCGCGGATGAAGCGGTCGGCGAGTTCGGAGACGTGGACGAGGCCGTCCTGGTGGACGCCGATGTCCACGAACGCGCCGAACGCCGCGACGTTCGTCACGATCCCCTCCAGCGTCATCCCCTCCTGCACGTCGTCGATCGTCGTCACGTCGTCGCGGAACGCGGGCTTCTCGAAGACCGCGCGCGGGTCGCGTCCCGGCTTCTTCAGCTCGGCGACGATGTCCTTCAGGGTCGGCTCGCCCACGTCGTTCGTGATGTAGCGCCGCACGTCGATCTTGTCCGCCAGCAGCGCGTTGCCCACGAGCTCGCCCACGCCGACGCCGAGGTCCGCCGCCATCGTCTCCACGAGCGCGTAGCGCTCCGGATGGACGGCCGAGGCGTCGAGCGGGTTCGCGGCCCCCCGGATGCGGAGGAAGCCCGCGCACTGCTCGAACGCCTTCGCGCCGAGTCCCGAGACCTTCAGCAGGTCCCTGCGGCTCCGGAACGCGCCGTTCTCGTCGCGCCACGCGACGATGCGCCTGGCGAGGGACGGCCCCACGCCGGAGACGCGCGTGTGGAGCGGCGCGGAGGCCGTGTTCAGCTCCACGCCCACCTTGTTCACGCAGCTCACCACCACCTCGTCGAGCTTCGCGTCGAGGAGCGGCTGGTGGACGTCGTGCTGGTACTGCCCCACGCCGATCGCCTTCGGCTCGATCTTCACGAGCTCGGCGAGCGGATCCTGGAGACGCCGCCCGATCGAGATCGCGCCGCGCACGGTGAGGTCCAGGTCGGGGAACTCCGTGCGGGCGATTTCGCTTGCGGAGTAGACGGACGCCCCGCTTTCGCTCACGCTCACCACCATCACGTCCTTCGCGCCGATCAGCTTCAGCACGTCGCGCACGAACGCCTCCGTCTCGCGCCCCGCCGTGCCGTTCCCCACCGCCACCGCCTCGGGGTGGAAGTGTTCGACGATCTTCGCAAGCGTCTCCTGCGCCTCGGCCGTGCGCTGCATCGGGTAGATGACCGTGTTGACGAGGAACTTGCCCGTCGCGTCGAGCATCGCCACCTTGCAGCCCGTGCGGATGCCGGGATCGATCGCGAGCACCTTCTTCTCGCCGAGCGGCGCCGCGAGGAGGAGGTGGCGCAGGTTCTCCGCGAACACCTCCACCGCCTGGCGGTCGGCCTCCAGCTTCTTCTCCACGTTCACGTCGATCTCGCAGCTCGGCGCGAGGAGGCGCTTGTAGGCGTCCTCCACGGCGAGGCGCAGGTTCTCGTCGTCGCGCGCGCCCACGATCTCCGCGATGCGCGCGACGAGCGGCGCCTTGTCCACGACGAGGCGCACCCAGAGGACGCCCTCCTTCTGTCCGCGCCGGATCGCGAGGAAGCGGTGGCTCGGGATCTCGGAGATGGGTTCCTGGAAGTCGTAGTACTGCTCGTACTTCGTGGGCGCGGTCGGTTTGGGCGTCACGACTTCGCTCGTCACGACGGCCTTCTTCGCGAAGGCGTCGCGCACGAGGCCGCGCACGTCCGCGATGTCCGCGATGCGCTCGGCGAGGATGTCGCGCGCGCCCTGCAGCTCCTCGGCGGAGCCCTCGTAGGGCTCGTGGTTCCAGATCTTGTCCGCCAGCGGCTCCAGACCCTTCTCCTTCGCGATCATCGCGCGCGTGCGGCGCTTCGGCTTGTAGGGCTGGTAGAGGTCTTCGAGGGCGTTCTTCTGCATGCACGCCTCGATCTTCGCGCGCAGGTCGTCCGTGAGCTTGCCCTGCTCGTCGATGGACTTCAGGATCGTCGCGCGGCGGTCCTCCAGTTCGGCGTAGTAGCCCAGACGCTCCTGGATCTTCGAGATCTGCACCTCGTCGAGGTTGCCGTGGACCTCCTTGCGGTAGCGGGCGATGAACGGAATCGTGTTCCCCTCGCCCAGCAGCTTCGCAACGGCGGCGATCTGCCCGCCGGGAATCCCCAGTTCGGCCGAAAGGCGCGGCAGCACCTTCTGCGCAGTCAAGTCGTTCGTCATGTCTTCCGATCTTCTCTTCGTTGGTTCCTCGGTGAAAAATCCATTCCCGCCCGGGCTCCGCGCCGGACGGGAATGTCTAGTTTACCATTTCCGACGCACGCCGACCAGCGCGCTGTTTTCAACCGGGAAGTTTTAGGTTCTAGGTTTCAGGTTCTAATGGGCTGGCGGTTGTGTTCCTGCGTGTCCGGATGCCCCTCATGTGGCCCGGCGCACGCGGTCCAGCACGCAGTATACCCGCGCCAACCTCTACCCCCCAACCCCTAAAACCTGAAACCTAACACCTACGTCCCCTCCATACGAATGTTCTTATCTTAGAAATTCTACGCCATTATTGCTCATTCATGAACAATCTATCTGACAAGGCGTTTTGACTACCTTCAAAAAAAATTATTCCGCACCATAATCTCATTGAAGCAACACGGCACCGTGTGAGATTTTACTGCGGAATAAAACCATCAAACAACACCTCGGTATTCTCAGGATGTTTCCGAGCTTCCCCATTACGAAACTCCCCCTTCCCTGTTTTGGCTGTGGAAAACTTTGCACTGTACGAGTAACCGTTTAATGATTGGTAAAGGAGAAATGAATTAGGGAAAATGAATTTTTTGACAGGATTAACAGGATTCACATGATCTCTTATGGATACATCATGTCTGCCACATGAAGATTGAAATCCTGTAAATCCTGTCAAAACAACGATTCCTACAAAAAAAAATAATGGTATTTTGCAGAAAGTCCATGACCTCGTGCGAGGTTCTTGATGACAGTCCTCAAAATCCTTACGGGACTGCCCCACAAGAAACCTCAATAATCCATATGAAGTATGCGTGGTGGGCTACTTCATGTCAACGACCACCTTGAAGAAGTTGAAATCCTCCTCATTGTCGGAAATCTCCGTCCAAGTCGGGTCGGAAAGATGTACTTTCCCGAACTTCCGGTAGGTCCGCAGGGCGGCTTCCGCCACAGGGAGGGTGGGGGTCCAGCCGATGACCGGTTTCCCGGTTACCGCATCGAAGGAGATCAAGGCCCTAAAGGCACTCGTTTCGTCCGTGGGATCTGTCCCCGCCACGAGGTCCTGCCATACGAACAGGGGGTTCCCACTGCCGTCGCGCTTACCCGTCTGCGCCGTGAGCGCCACGGCGAAGTCCGTACCGAATTGCTTCGCGAAACCCGCATAGCGACCAATCCATTCGTCCTCCCAGACGCCGTTGTAACGCAGTTTCACGTCCTTCGGAAATCCCGCCTCAACGAGATTGTCAGGTGGCTCGCCCCACATCTCAATTGACCGTAACGCCGAACAATCTGCGAACGCCCCCGTACCCATGTACGACACGCCACTCCAGTCCCAACGTATCCGTCGTGTTCGTTGTGGACGGAATCACGATTGGCGTCACGGGGCCCTTGTCACAATCTGCGTCGTATCGTTGACTGACACAATGGCACGTTCGCACCACACCGGCATGTTCGTCAAGTTGAACGCATAGCCGGGGACGCCCTTGCTCTGCTTGATGAAATCCCCTCCCAGACGCAGGACTTCCCCGTTCTTGGAAGGAACGGGTTTCAGATACACACACGCCCTTCCCTGGTAAAACGCTCCAGCCTCAATGGACAACGCGAGGGTTAAGGCGCAAAAGCCCCCCTCCCCTCACTTTTGTGGTGTATCGCGCTATTTGACATTTTCATCTCCGCTCTCGTGACATTCATGCTATTTCCTTTCTTTCGACTCGTATGAGTACAATGTGATAGGAACGTAATCGCTTTCCATCTGACACATGAATCGCAAAATATCAACGCACATTCACATTCTTATGACTTCCCGCACACCTCTCATCGATGGTCAGATTTCCCTCCACGTTTTTCATCGCGGAAGACACGAAACCCGGCTTCGCCGGACACGGAAAGAGAGTGGAAAGAGAGTGTATTCCGAGACGTTTCAAACACCCGGATGCCACAATTCAATGACATGGTTCAAAGACGTGGGGGAACCATTCGGTCGCGCAGGAGTGCACCCCTCCCGATCGTCGGTACACAAAGTACCCGCGCCGCCTCGGCGCGTGGCGCTGTGGGATCCCCCCGCCCGAACGCCACGCGCCGAGGGGTTGCGTGGGTACTTCGCGTACGGTCTCATCTACCGTTCCGAAGTGAAATCTCACATTCCATCCAAAAGTTCGGTTTGCATAAATGAAATATTCCATTATCATAAGCAATGTTTATTCAATTATTGAGATTTGAAGGTGTATAAGATTTATTACGCATAGAAATCTCATTTACAGATGCGGGGAGAGAACGGATGTGAGATAGAATTGATTGCTTCGGAACGATGTAGAGGGGATGATACACGCGCTGTACCCGTGCCACTTAGTGTTTCGGCAATCAAATAGTGTGAGCTGCAAAGAACCCAAAGGTCACGAGACCTTTGCGTTTTTTGCGGTCTTTGTGGCAAAGAATCCCCCTATTTCATTGCCAGATCCATAGGTCACGTGATGTTCGGTCCGGATGGGCCGCCCCACAGCGCCACGCGCCGGGGCGGCGCGGGTACATTGCGCGCCGAACCCCGCGGGGGAGTCGCGCTTCTACGCGACCGGGGGAGTCCTGCGCGACTGGGGGTATGCGGGAGGGGCGCAACTTGTTGTGACCGTTATCGGCATGGGGACGCGGACGCAATAAATTGCGTCCCTCCCGGGAGGGGCGTCGGCGGGGATGCGGACGCGACGGAGCGCGTCCCTCCCAGAGCAGAGGCCGAGACGGGAGGCGGGGGCTAGAAACGGCGGAGGATTTCGCGGATGGAGCGTTCGCGGGCCTCGATCGCCTCGCAGAGGCGGAACTGCACGCGGGCGCGGTTGAGGTTCTGGCCGGGCTGGCGCACCTTGAAATACTTGTCGCCGGCAAGGTAGTCCTGGAAGAAGCGGAGGCCCAGTTCGAACGGCAGCAGACGGATCGCGTCGTAGAGGTAGGCTCGTTCGGCGTCGGTCATGAACGAGCCGGCCTCCTTCAGGTAGCCCTTCATGAACGCGAGGAAGAGGTCTTCGTCGAACGTGACCTTGCCGAGGTTCAGTTCCTCCTCGCCGGCGGGGTTGCAGATCGAGCGCACGGCGTCGCCCACGTCCACGTGCATGAGGCCGGGCGAGACGGTGTCGAGGTCGATCATCGCCGTGCCCTTGCCGGTGAAGTCGTCGATCATGATGTTGTTCACCTTCGGGTCGCCGTGGAACATGCGCTTCTTCAGTTCGCCGCGCGCCTCGGCCTGTTCGAGGGAGACGGCGAAGGCGCGGCGCTCCTCGATGAACTTCGCGAGGCGCTTCGCCTCCATCGAGGCGTTGAGGATGGCGCGTGCGGAGTCCGAGGCGAGGGTGGCGTCGTACTGGGCGAGGTAGCCGCTCGTGACGTGGAAGCCCGGGAGGGGGTCCTGGACGGCGGCGGGGTCCATGTCGGAGACGAGGTAGTGGAAGTGGCCGAGCGCCGCGCCGCATTCAAGCGCGTGCTCGGGGCTCTGGGCCGTGTCGAAGGCGTGGGCGGAGAGGACGCGCGTGATGACGCGCCACACGCCGCCCTCCTCGTCCGTCACGAAGTCCGCGCCCTCCTTCGTCTTGACGATGCGCGGCATCTGCCACACGCGGTCGTCGCGGTCCGTCTTCGCGTCCGCCTCCAACTTCTCGTGGCAGTGGAGCGTGATGTTGTGCATGTTCCGCATGATCGTCTCGGGCTGCGTGAACACGGAGCGGTTCACGCGCTGGAGGATCACCTGGGTCTCGGTGAAGGTGTTGCGGAAGACGGCGAGGAACGTGTCGTTGATGTTGCCGTTGCCGAAGGGGACGAGCGTGACAAGGCGTCCCTTGACGTTGAACTGGTTGATGAGGAGGGCGAGTTCCATGTGTTTTCCTAGCGAAGCGGTTTCATGTAGAGGAGGCAGTGGGAGATCGTCCACGCCCACTCGGCGGGCATGCGCTTGAGCTCGTGTCCGGCGCCCCAGGTGTCCGTGTAGAGGATCTCCTTCTTTTTGTCGTTGTAGCCGATGATGAGGCGGATGTGCCCGCCCTTGCTCTGCGGGCTTTCCGGCTCGGGGTAGATTCCGAGCGTGACACCCCAGAAGAGCGGGATGCCCTTGTTCACCTGGTCGTGGACGTCCTTCATGAAGCGCGTGAACTTCGACCGCTGCGCGCCGTTCACCTTCATGTCGCGCAGCACCTCGGGGTCCATCGCCGCGTCGACGTCGCGGTAGCTGTAGTAGACCGTGTTCCCCTCGCGGCGGATGTAGACGTCCTCGGTGATTTCCTTCTTCCTGAGCTTCTTCGCGGCCTTGTTGTAGTTCGCCACCTCCTTCACGAGCCCCGCGATGCGTTCGCCGGCGGGCTTCTCGAAGTCGCCGTAGGTGACGACGGTGGCGAGCTTGTACTTCCGCCCGATGGCCTGCACGGAGTCCTTCATGCCGCGCGTGGAGGTGCCACCTTCGGCGGACGTTCCGGCGGCCTGGGCGATCTCGTGCTCGTCCACGTCCACGCCGTAGTAGCGCAGCACGCGCTCGGACGCCGCGACGGCGCAGTACCCCTTCTGCCCCTGGTCCACCATCGGCACGTTGTCGATGAAGACGTCGCCGCGCGGGTCGCGGATGACGTTGTCGACGATCTTCTTCGCGCCCTTCGCCGCGCCGGACTCGGTCCGCCGTCCGCCGGACGCGAGCCGTTCCGGTCCGTCCACCGCCAGGCGCACGAACCCCGGCTCGAACGTGTCCTTCCTGTTCCCGTCCTGCGCATAGTTCCACGTGAGGCGCGCGACCGTGGGGATCGCGGTCTTCGGCCAGGTCTGGAACTTCTGCACCACGCCCTGCTTCGCGACGCGCTCGGACTCCATCGGCGGCGGCTTCGCGCCGGCGGGCGTCAGCCGCGCGCGCACGTCCTTCATCATCTGGACGAACTCGTCGCGCGTCATCGTCTTGTCCGTGCGCACCCGGCGGCGCAGGCGGTGCCCGTCCGACGTCTCCACGACCACCTCGCGCTCGGTTCCGGCCGTCGCGAAGAGCATCAGCTCCACGCGCGCGATGCCCCCGGCCTCCCCGAAGGCGATCTTCGTCTCGTAGACGGGGATGCCGTGGTAGCCGACCGCCCCGGCAAGCCGCGTGTCCGCGCCGTCGCGGCTGCCGGACGTGAACTGGAAGCCCTGCCCCTCGTGCCGCTTCACGAACAGGACCGGATCCGACTTCCAGAACGCCTCCTCCGCGAGGTCCGCCCCGATGTCGTAGGCCGCGTCATCTGCTGCGGCGAACACCGCGCCGGCGGCCGCCAGCGCGGCCAGAAGAATGCCCTTTCCCCTCATCGTTTCCTCCTGTCTTCCCTTCGTGCCGTTTCCCTTCGCACGCGCCCCGCACCGACGGGGCCCGGCGCCCGGAAACCGGCACGAAGGCAACCAGCCTCCGGGCAAAGTCCACTTTCTCCACCCGCACCTTCAGGCGCGTGCCGACGCCCCAGGTCTTCCCGCCGCCCACGAGCTCTTCGCGCACGTCGTCCCACCGCAGATAGGCGTCGGAGAGGCGCGAGACGTGGACCATGCCGCCCACCACGAGCATCGGGAGGTCCACGAACACGCCGTAGCGCGTACACTTGGAGATGACGGCGTCGAAGCAGTTCTCCGCGCCGCCCCGCTTCAGCACCATCTGCAGATAGCGGTACTTCTTGATCTCGTCGAGCGCGCGTTCCGCGTCGTCCGCGTTCTGCTCGCGCTCCGAGCAGTGGAGCGCCGCCGCGTTCAGCCGGGCGGGGTCGAGCCGCCCGCCCTTGCCCGCGATCCAGGACGCGAGCTGGCGGTGCAGCACGAGGTCCGGATAGCGCCGGATCGGGCTCGTGAAGTGGGCGTAGTACTTCTTCGCGAGGCCGAAGTGCCCGATCTCCTTCGCCGAGTAGAGCGCCCGCTTCATCGAGCGGAGCACCATCACCGAGACGACGCCCTCCAGCGGCGAGCCCTTGATCTTCTTCAGGAACTTCGCGAGGTTCTTCTGGTTGGAAAGGTCGCCGCAGGAGATGCCGAGCTTCGCGAGGTTCGCGCGCAGGTCCTCCAGCTTCTCGGGGTCCGGCGCCTCGTGGAGGCGCGCGAGGATCTTCACGCCGCGCGTCCAGAGCTCCTTCGCCACGGCCTCGTTCGCCGCCACCATGCACTCCTCAATCATCTGGTGCGATTCGTCGTAGGGCCGCACCGCGATGCCGGTCATCATCCCGTGCGCGTCGACCTGGATCTCGGCCTCGGGCACCTCCATGTCGAGCGCGCCCGCCGCGAAGCGGTTCCTCCGCAACTGCTGCGCGAGTTCGTGGATGGCGTGGACGACCTTCCGCTCCGCCGGCTTCAGCTTCGGCCCGCCGGACTTCTCGCCCTTCAGCTCCGCCATCACCTGCTCGTAGGTGAAGCGCGCCTTGGAGCGGATGACGGACTTCGTGAACGTGCGCGCGATGCAGACGCCCTTCGCGTCGAAGGTGAGGAAGGCGGAGAAGGCGAAGCGGTCCTCGTTCGGCACGAGCGAACAGACGCCGTTCGAAAGCTGTTCGGGCAACATCGGCACGACCTTGTCCACGAGGTAGACCGAGGTCGAGCGCCGGTACGCCTCGCGGTCGAGCACGCTGCCGGGCGTCACGAAGTGCGAGACGTCCGCGATGTGGACGCCCAGGACGCGGTTGCCCGCCTTGTCCGTCTCCAGCGACAGCGCGTCGTCGTAGTCGCGCGCGGTCTCGGGGTCGCAGGTGAAGATGAACTTCTTCCGCAAATCACGACGTCCCGCCGGTACGCGCCCGCGCGCCTTCGGCGCCACGCCCTCCCGTTCCGCCTCGGCGACGACCTTCGGCGGGAAGGATTCGGGCAGCTCGAACTGCTTCATCACGGCGAGCGTGTCGAGGGAAGGGTCGTCCGCCGGGCCGATCACGTCCGTGATCTCGCCCTCGGGGGCGAGGCGCGGGTTCTCCCAGCGCACGAAGCGCATCACGACGCGGTCGTTCAGCCGCGCCCCGTGCGCGTCCGGCACGAGGAATTCCTGGCGGTAGGTCGGCGAAAGCGGCTGCACGCGCGTGAAGCGCCCGAGCGAGGCGACCGTGCCCACGATCGAGCGCGGCGCGCGCGCGTCGATGCGCAGGATGCGCCCCTCGGGGCCCCGCTTGCCCGCGTCGCCCGCCGAACCCTTCTTCCGGGCACCTGCCCCCCGCTGCTTCAGCTTGATCGTCACCGTGTCGCCCACGAGGGCCGTGCCGAGGTCTTCGCGCTCGATCCACGTCGCCTCGTTCGTCTCCGGGTCGACGAGGAAGCCCGCGCCGTTGCGCGCCATGTGCAGCTCGCCCGTCATCGTTCCCGTCTCGGCGGGCGCCTGCCGCGCGCGCAGTTTCTCTTTTCTCTTGTTCATGTCCGTCAAATCCTTCTCAGAAGAACCACTTCGCGCACGCGAGGAGGCCCTGTTTCCACGGGACGCGGTGGGAGACGCCCGTCTTGCCCGCGAACTCGGCGAGGTGGGCGACGTACCAGTCGTAGTTCCGCACGAGCGCCTGCTTGTTCGAGAACTTCGGCGCGAAGCCGAGCAGCTTCTCGGCGCGCGCGATCGAGACATAGCTGTCCGTCGACGCCGTCTCGTACACCCACGGGTAGAGCGGCGAGAGGTGGAGCTTTTCGAGGATGCGCAGGATGAAGACGAGCGGCGCCACGGGCATGCCGTGGATCTTCTTGCCGTGGCCCGCGCGGTCGAGGACGGCCTGGTAGTCCTCCTTCATCGTGGTGAACTCCTTCGCGCCGATGTTGAACTCGGTGTTCACGGTCTTCTCGGCGAGCGTCATCGCGAGCCAGATCGCCTCGCAGAGGTCCGCCACGTCCATCAGCTGGTAGCGGTTGTTCCCGCTGCCGATCATCGGGAAGCCGTGGCCCGTGTAGGCCCAGTCGTAGAAGAGCGCGAAGACGCCGAGGCGTTCGGGCCCGATGAAACTCTTGGGGCGGATGACCGGCACGCAGAAGCCCTCCGCGCGCGCGTCGCGGCAGATCTTCTCCGCCTCGATCTTCGCGTGGCCGTAGGGGCCCACGCCGATCAGTTCGTCGTCCTCGTGGATCGGATGGCGCTTCGGCACGCCGTAGACCGCCGTGGAGGAGATCTGGACCATGCGCGGGCAGCCGGCGCGGCGGCAGGCCGTGATCACGTTGCGCGCGCCGTCCACCTCCGTCGTGCGGATGTCCTCGGGGGAATAGAGCGGCAGCGCGGCGGCGGTGTTCACCACCACGTCACAGCCCGCGACGCAGGCGTTTACCGCCGCCGGGTCGCGCACGTCGCCCTTCGTGAACTTCAGCCACGGCTCCTTCGCCTCGGGGTAGTCGAAGTCCGCGATGTCGAGGATGCGGATCTCCTCCACGCCCTTCGCGCGCAGGTGGCGCACGAGGTTGATGCCGAGGAAACCGCTTCCGCCCGTGATCAGAACCGTCTTCATGCCGTCTTCACTCCGTTATCGAAACCATCAGGGACGCCGCCGTCGCGCGGTCGAGCACGAACACCGCGTCCGCCCCGCCCACCGTCGCGTAGCGCCCACCGCCCGGCGCGCGCGCGCCCAGCATCAGGTTGCGCCGCACCGCGTCCGCGCCCTCGAAGTCGAGGGCGATCACGAGCGCGGGCGTGGCGAGCCCGCACCGCTTCAGGTCGTCCGGCGAGGCCGTGAGCGTTTCGACGGACGCCGCCTCCACGCGCGTGAGCGCGGCGAGGAGCTTCCTGACCGCCTCCACGTTCACCGTCATCGGGGACGACCCCTCGGCCAGGCTCCACGTGCCCCGCTCGGGATCGAGGACGACCGAGACGCCCGTCCCCTCCGCCGGCTTCAGCGTGAGCCGCCGCACGGCCTTCGCGTCCAGCTCCAGCAGCGTCTTCGCGCGCAGGTTCGCGAACGGCCCGC
>CAKULR010000012.1 GCA_934667295.1 uncultured Kiritimatiellota bacterium | reverse complement strand
CTCCAGTACGCCACGCGCCGGGGGCGGCGCGGGTACATTGCGCGCCGTCCCCTTGCCGCAGACGTGCCGCCCAGCGCCGCCGCAGGGGGCGGCGAGGTTCACGGCGGGAAGACTTTTTTGAAGTTTTTCGGGCTTGATTCCACCGTCTGTTTTCGGTACATTATCACCATCTTTACCAAAGAAGGAAGAAGGAGAAACAATCATGGCTTGGGGCCCCTGGCAAATCATTCTCGTCGTCGCACTCATCGTCCTGCTCTTCGGCAGCAAGAAGCTGCCGGAGCTTGCGCGTTCGCTCGGCAAGGCGAAGGGCGAGTTCAAGAAGGGGACCGAGGAGGGCGAGCGCCTTCTGCGGGAGGAGGACGAGGAGAAGAAGGAAAAGAAGTCCGAGAAGAAGGCGGACGCCTAACCGACACCCGTCGTGAACGACGTTCTGCGAGAACGGCTGAAGACCGTTCCGACACGCCCCGGCTGTTACCTGATGAGGGACCGTCGGGGCGTCATCATCTACGTGGGGAAGGCGAAGAACCTCCGCCACCGCGTGCTGTCGTATTTCCGTCCCGGCGCGAAGCACGCGCCGAAGGTCCGCTCGATGGTGAACACGGTCGCCGACCTGGAGTTCATGACGGTGCGGAACGACGCCGAGGCGCTGCTCACCGAGGCGAACCTCATCAAGAAGTACAAGCCGCACTTCAACATCCTGATGCGGGACGACAAGCGCTACCTCGCGCTGCGGGCGGATCCCGAGGAGCCGTTCCCCGCGTTCCGCACCTGCCGGATCGTGCGGGACGACGGGGCGGTCTACGTGGGGCCGTTCCCCTCCGCGCCCGTCGTGCGGGCGGCGAAGGACTTCGTGGAGAAGCGGTTCGGCCTGCGCGGCTGCACGGCGCTCGTGCCGGACGAGGAGGCGCACCGGCACTGCCATGCGGACGTGGTGCGCTTCTGCACGGCGCCCTGCGAGGGGCGCATCTCCGTGGCGGACTACCGGGCGCGCTTCGCGGAGGCGTGCGCGTTCCGGCGCGGGGAGCGTCCGGAGATCATCGCCGAACTGGTGGCGGAGATGAAGGACGCCGCCGCGCGGGAGGACTTCACGAAGGCCGCGCGCCTGCGCGACACGATCGGCGCGCTCCGGGAGATGACGAAGAGCCACTACGTGCGCAAGAGCCCCGACCTGCGGCGCGAGGACGCGCGGCAGGGCATCGCCGAGCTCGCGGCGGCGCTCGGCCTCGCCGCGCCGCCGCACGTGATCGAGTGCGTGGACATCTCGAATCTCGTCGGCACGCACAACGTCGCGTCGCTCGTGGGGGCGGTGGACGGGGTACCGGACGGGCGCTACGTCCGCCACTTCAAGATCGAGTCCTTCGAGGGGGCGGACGACCCGCGCGCGATGGGCGAGGTCGTGCTGCGGCGCTACGGCCCCGCCTCCACGCTCACCGCGAAGTCCCCGAAGGCCGACCTCTACATCTGCGACGGCGGCGTCACGCAGCTGCGCGCCGCGCGGGCGCGCTTCGCGGAGATCGGCCTGGCGGACATGCCGACCGTCGGTCTCGCGAAGCAGCAGGAGATCCTGGTGACGGACGACGCGCGCGGCGACGTGTTCCTGCCGCGCGACTCGCAGGCGCTCATGGTCGTCACGCGCCTCCGCGACGAGGCGCACCGCTTCGCGATCACCTACCACCGCAGCCTGCGGGAGCGGACGATCCGTGAGTCGGTGCTGGACGAGGTGCCGGGGATCGGCCCGGCGAAGAAGATGGCGCTGCTGCGGCATTTCCATTCGGTCTACGGCATTGCGCGGGCGGACGAGGCGGAGATCGCCGCCGCCGCAGGGGTCGGGGCGGAGATCGCGGGCGCGGTGAAGCGTGCCGCGGAGTCCGCCGCCGGCGAACGCAGAAAGGGGTGAAGCACATGGTTCGGTCCCTCACGGTCTTCTACTTGCACCGGGCGAACCGGCTGGACGCGCGGCGTCTGCCGATCGTCGAATACGGGCTCACGGACGCCTTCCGCGACTTCTGCCGCGAGACGTTCGACACGGTGGCGGCGCTCGACTACCCGCCGCTGCGGCTCGTCACCGCGAACACGACGGAGGCGTTGGCGAAGGCGCTCTTCACGAGCGGCGGACCCCGGGGTGTGCTGACCGAGGCGGGGCGTGCGTGCTGCCTGTTCCTGATCGACGACGACCTGCTGGAGTCGTCCGTGGACGGCCTCACCCTGCGCAACTGGCTCAAGCTCTTCTTCCCCGCGATCCCGAAGGTCGTCCTCACGCGCCCCGGCCACGCGGAGGTGGCGCTGCCGGCGCGGCGCTGGACGAAGAAGGCGGCGCAGGTCTTCGAGTCGCCCACGAAGCACCACGAACGCCTCGTCCACCTCTTCAAGAGCTTCTGGATGCCGCGCTTCTCCACGGCGCTGCGGCAGTACGTGAACGTGAAGGCCGGCACGAACTGGCACACGCCGGGGCACAACGGCGGGCGGGCGTTCTCGAACTCGCCCTTCCTGCGCGGCTTCCACCAGTCGTTCGGCGGCACGCTCTTCCGCACGGACCTCTCGGTGTCGGTGGAGTCGCTGGGGGACCTTTCGAGCCCCGAGGGGCACACGCCCCTTTCCGAGGCGCAGAAGCTGACGAGCGAGATCTTCGGCACGGCGCAGAGCCGCTACGTGACGAACGGCACGTCCACCTCGAACAAGGCGATGCTCATGACGCTGCTGCGTCCGGGCGAGACGGTGCTCATCGACCGCAACTGCCACAAGAGCGTCCACCACGCGGTCGTCACGTCCGGCGCCGTGCCGCGCTATCTGCCGGCGCGCTGGAACGCCCGCCTCGGCGTGTGGGGGCCCGTCGCGCCCGACGACATCCGCCGCGTCCTCGAAGCGGAAGCCCCGTCCGCGCGGAAGCCCCGCCTTCTCGTGCTCACCACCTGCACCTACGAGGGCGTGCTCTACCCCGTGTGGGAGATCGCGCGGATGTGCGAGCGGGCGGGCGTGCTCTTCTATGCGGACGAGGCGTGGGCGGCGTACCTCAACTTCCATCCGTTCTACACCTTCGGGCGCGGCGGCGGCGACGCCGTGCGCTACAGCGCGGTGAACGAGACGTGCGGGGCGCACTTCGCCGTGCAGTCCACGCACAAGACGCTCGCGGCGTTCTCCCAGGCGTCGATGGTCCACGTCTCCACGCGCTTCAAGCAGCTGCTGGAGGAGGACGCCTCGCCGCAGTTCCGCTGGCTGCGGCGGCGCTTCGCGCTCCACGGGCACGGCAGCTACGAGAAGTTCTCGCACGACCTCCACGAGATCCTGCGCTACTGGCACTCCACCTCGCCGCACTACCCGTTCCTCGCGGCGCTCGACGTGGCGGGCGTGCAGATGCGCCTGGAGGGGATGAAGCTCATCGACGAGCGCATCCGGTGGACGGCCGCGTTCCGCAAGCGCGTGGCGGACGAGTGCGGCAAGCCGGAGGGCGCGTGCTTCGCGGGGCTGGAGGAGATCGCGGGCGCGGGCGTGGACTGGCGCGCGGCGGGGTACATGAAGGATCCGCTCAAGATCGTCCTCATGCTGCGCTCCGCCAAGGCCTGCGCCGAGTTCCGCAAGGCGCTCCTCAAGGCGCACATCCAGTGGGAGAAGGCGAGCGCCACGACGATCCTCTTCCTCGTCACGACGGGCACGGTGGAGGAGCACTTCGAGTACCTGTTCCGCGTCTGTCGCCAGTACCGGGGGCTCATCGGGCGCCCCGTGCCGCCGAGGGGGGCGAAGGCCGACGGCGCGGGGCGGAGCGTGCTGGAGGCCGTCTCGGGCCAGGCCGTCGCCCTGCCGCACGACGCGGCCCTGTGCGACGGCGCGCTCGTGCCGATCGAGGAGAGCGAGGGACGCATCGCCTCGCAGTTCCTCGTGCCCTACCCGCCGGGAATCCCCGTGTTCATCCCGGGGCTGCGCATCTCGAAGGCGATGATCCGCCTCGTGCGCGACGTGATCGCGTCCGACGGACCCGGCGCCGTCCACGGCCTCTTCTGCCGGGGCGGCCACGCGCCCTACCTCGTGGAGGTGCTGGACAAGGACGAGGAAACGCGCGTCCGGCGGCTGGAAGCCGCTTCGCGGCTTTAAGTCGGCCTGCGGCCTTTAAGTGGTTAAATCGCCGCTTCGCGGCTTTAGATTGCGCTTCGCAACGGTGCAGGGAATTGCGCTTCGCAACGATGTAGGGACGGGAGGGTCGCGCTTGTCGCGACCGGGCTCCGCGCACGCCCACGGACGGCCCGGCATGCGCCCACGGACGACCCGGCGCGCATTGTACCCGCGCCGCCCTCGGCGCGTGGCGCTGAAATGAACACCCCTGTGCGCTGTTGCGTTCCGCAGACGGACGCGACAAGCGCGTCCCTCCCGTTTCGCCCCCCAACCGGTACGGCAATGCCGCGAGAACGACACGAACGAAAAGAACCCGAATGGACTTAAAGCCGCGCAGCGGCGATGTACACACTTAAAGCCGCGCAGCGGCGATTTACACACTTAAAGCCGCGAAGCGGCGACTTATTCTCCCCCTTGCGGAGCGGGGGGCGAAAGTGTATACTAATACACTCTATTTCCGCGGAGAAGAGCGCAGAAAAACCTACGGAGAGCAGCATGAACACCGAACTTCTGAAGAAAGCCCATGAACGCGTCCCCTCGATTCCGGTTCTCGTGAACCTGATCTCGAAGCGGGAGAAGCAGCTCATTGCCGGTGAGAAGCCCCTGGTGAAGCCGCACGCTCCGGACGAGGACAAGGTCGACACGGCGCTCCGCGAGGTCGCGGAGGGCAAGCTCATCAGCGAAATCGACTTCGACGCGATCGCGAAGGCCGAGGACGCGAAGACCCGCTGGCAGAAGCACGCGGCGTCGAAGTCCATCTTCGCCTAATCCGGTTCATTTGTGGCGGACGGGAAGAAACAGAAGTCCAAGGCCCCCGGCGACTTCGCCGTCAACCGCCGGGCGTGGCACGACTATGCCGTACTCGACAAGATCGAGTGCGGCCTTGAACTGCGCGGTACCGAGGTCAAGGTGGTGCGGCACGGCGAAGCCTCCCTCTCCGGCGCATACGGCGCCGTGCTGGGCGGGCAGCTCTACGTCGTGGGGATGAACATCCCGGTCTACGCCTTCGGGAACCGCTTCAACCACGCGCCGCAGGGCAATCGGCGTCTCCTCGTCCACAAGAAGCAGATCGAGGATCTGCGCCTCAAGACCGAGGCGAAGGGCCTCACGCTCATCCCCCTGCGCCTCTACCTCTCGAAGGGCCGCATCAAGCTCGAACTCGGCGTCTGCCGTGGCCGCCAGCTGCACGACAAGCGCGATGCGCTGAAGAAGAAGGCGCTGAAGCGTGACGTCGAGCGCGGCGATGTCTAGTGTAAATGAAGTCGCCGCTTCGCGTCTTTAAGTCGGCCTGCGGCCTTTAAGTGGTTAAATCGCCGCTTCGCGGCTTTAAGTCGCGTTTCTCCGCAAGAGGGGGAACACTTTTTAGATATGCGGTAGGGCGTCGGCGCGCGAAGTACCCGCGCCGCCCTCGGCGCGTGGCGTACTAACGTGTCGGAACCGTGAGGGTCCCCAGCGTCTGACCGTCCGGTCGCGCGGGAGCGCGACCCTCCCGATTTCAAAATAATTTCTTGGCATAATTGACAGATTTCACACGATTTACCGTTCCCTCCCCTTCATTCTCGCTTGATTATTCCGAAAACCGTTCCGAACAAATCAAGCGACTACGTTCGGACGCCCCGCGCCGAGGGCGGCGCGGGTACTTCGCGCGCCATCCCGTCGCCTTTCGTTCCGCAGTGAAATCCTGGGAGCGCTCCGTAATGAAATCGCGCATTGTTTTGAATCGTGTATCGGTTTGATTTGTTCCGAAACCGTTCCGAACAAATCAAGCGCCTGCGTTCGGACGCCCCGCGCCGAGGGCGGCGCGGGTACTTCGCGCGGCCATTCCGCCATTTTTCGTTCCGGGGTGAAATCCAGGGAGTGTTCCGAAGTGAAATCGCACATTCGTTTTGAGTCGTGTATCGGTTTGATTTATTCTAAAACTGTTCCGAACGAATCAAGCGACTGCATTCGGACGCCCCGCGCCGGGGACGGCGCGGGTACATCGCGCGCCATCCCGTCGCCTTTCGTTCCGCAGTGGGATCCGGCATCGTATCCAGAACCATTCACGAAGAAGGCGATTACGAAGACCCATTGAGTGAAGCCCCATTGAGTCTATAGATGCGGCGACGAAATATAGAGATTAACTCCGATGATTGATGCTCTCGCTACCGCTCCGCAGACTGGATCTTGCTTCGCAGAAGCCAGTCACAAAACAATCGCCTTTAAGACCGTTTCCGGAGAATTTGGATGTCTTTCGGCAATCCATTCTGCGGAGCGGTAGCGAGAGCCATACGGATCGGAGTTTATTGTTCATAGGAAACAGAGTCTCCATATTTCATCGCCGAAGCAATAAATACGAATCCCATTGAGGTTAAAAGGGTATGGACCGAAGTCTGAAAATCGTGTATAATGCCGCACGTTTTTCATGGGGAAGTGTACACTTCTCCGGGAACCGTCTTGTTGGTAACGGTGGAGAAAGCATGAAAAAGATCGTTTTGATGCTCTTCGCGATGGCGTTGGCGCTTGGCGCCAGCGCGGAGTCGGTGTCGCCCGAACGGGCGATGGCGGCGGCGGATGCATGGGTTGCGCGGAATGGGGCGTTCGGCGCGGGGCAGTGGGCGACCAACGTCGTCACAGAATGCGACGCCGCGAACGGCGTCGTCCTGTGGCATCAGGTCTCGATGGCGGGGGGCGGCATGCTTGTCGTCGCGCCTGTAACCGAGATCGAGCCCGTCGTGATGGCGCTCGACAACGACCCCGGCGTCCTCCCGAAGGCGCATCCGCTGCGGGGCATCCTCACGGGCGACATGCGGCGGCGTCTCCAGTTCCTCGGCCTCTACCCGCAGGGTGGCGTCGCCGTGCAGGCGCGCCGGGCCGCCGCGGCGTCGCCTGTTTCCTCCTCGGGCGCAGTCTCCGACGAGACGGATGGGGAAGACGTGGCGAAGGCGTGGGGTGCGGCGTGCGAGGCGAAGTGGGCGCGCCTGACGGAGGGTGCGCCGTTCAAGGTGCAGGCCGTCGGCGTCAGCGCGGAAGAGGTCGTCGAGGTGTGCGTCGTCAAGGGCTTCGAGAAGAAGGGCGCGCTCACGCACTGGAACCAGTCTTCCTACAACGGGGCCTACCTTTACAACCTCTACACGCCGAACCATGCCGTGTGCGGCTGCGTCGCGACGGCGTGCGCGGCGCTCGCGCAGTTCTACGGCACGACGAACGCGGTCGCGGGTCGTGTGAACGACGCCTGTACCTACAATGGCAAGCCCTACAAGGCGAAGACGATGGGCGGGCCGATCGACTGGTCGATCCTGCCGGAGAACTGGGGCGGCACGAACGCGCCCGCGACGGCGCTCACGACGGAGCAGCAGCAGCTGATCGGCCGCGTCGCCTACGATGCGGGCGTGGGCGTGGGCATGATGTGGACGGACGACGAGTCGGGGGCCTTCACGGCGTATGTCGCCGACGCCCTCAAGGACGTCTTCGGTTTCCGGCATGCCCGCCATGTTGCCATCAGCGACGCGAAGAACCCGACGCAGGAGGAACTGGAGAAGCTCATCTACAACCAGTGCCGCGCGGGCGTGCCCGTGGGCATGAGCATCCAGGGCCATGCGGTGGTCGCGGCCGGCTACGGCCTCGATGCGGACGGCGTCGAGCGCGTGCGCGTCTTCATGGGCTGGTCGGGTTCGGGCGACGGCTGGTACGCCCTCCCGAAGATCGACACGAAGGCGACGGTGGGCGGCGGGTGCTACCTCTCCGAGATCGTGACGGGCGTCATCACGATGATCGCGTACGACAACGACGACATCGTGCCGGTCGTCGGGCACGTCACGATGCCGGGCGCCCCGCTGGAGATCGCCGGTCTCGGGCGCACGCTCACGACGAGCGGCGAAGGCTATTTCGGGACGCGCGTCCCGGCGGACATGGGAATCTGCACGGTGACGTGCCAGGACAAGGCGGCGGAAATCGAGATCAACGCGGATGCGGCGGACGAAACGAAGACGTCGGACGAACTCTGCCCCCTGCTGCCGAACGCCTTCGAGTTCGTCCTCATGGACTGCACGGTCGCCTACTCCCTGGAACGCGCGAAGCTGTACGCCCTCAAGGAGGGCAAGGCGATTCTGCGCGTGAGCGGCGTCACCGGGAAGACGAACACGACGGCCGTGCTGAGCCTCATCTACAACCTTGCCCAGGACAACGTGGACGGCTTCGCCGACCGGTTCGTCTACTACTTCTCGCAGTCGAGTGCGGCGGCGGGCGACGGCGCCGAACTCTCCTATGGCGTCTACCTGCCGTCCGCCGTCGATCCCGCCGACCGCTGGCAGGCGAAGAACGGCGCGCTCGCCTACGGCTATTCGACCACGCTGACGACGCTGACGAACGTCACGCACGATGCCAGCCACGCGGCGGAGACGAACGGCCTCGACGCGGTGGAGACGACGCGCGCGCTCACCTACACGTTTGCGCCGATCGACGGAACGCCGGAGCTGGTGGCGTGGGACGCGGAGGAGACCGACGCGATCCTGTCGGCCGTCTCCAACAGCCTGATGCGCGTCCTCGGCGTGGGGGCGACGCGGTTCGCGGAATGCACGTCCGGCATCACCGTGACGATCGGGGCGACGTCGAAGGCGGCCGAAGAGGCGATCAACACGGTGGCGGAACCCGCGCAGGCATGCGGCGTCCATGCGAACAGCTACACGAACGGCCCCTACACCTTCACCTGCGACGCGGTGGTGACGAACGAGGCGGCGGGCGTGGTGCTGGGGTGCGCGGGATGGTCGGCGACGAACGCGACGACGGGCGCCGTCCTCACCGGCACGGGCAGCACGGCGACGCTGGACCTCGCCGCGAACGACGCGGTTGCGCTCACCTGGGACTTCTCGAAGACGATTGCCGTCTACGTGAAGGTCGTTCCCCAGTGCCAGAACGGAAACGGAAAAGCGGGCCCCGACACCTATGATGTCACGCCGGGTTCGGGCTGGTACGCCTGGGGCGAAGCGGTTCTGTTCACGGCGACCTGCGACACGGGATACTCGGTCAACAGCTGGGTGCAGAACAAGGTGAAGGGCGTCAACCTGAGCGCCGCGACCTTCTCCCTCTTCGTGGACGAGCCGGGACAGCTGGACGTGTTCTTCCGCAAGGGCGGGACGATGGTTGAGGAGACGGTGACCAATATCCAGATCACGGCGACCTCGTGGTTCGTCAACAGCGCGCTGTCCTTCGAGCCTGCCGCCGCCGAACTGGCGCCCACGACGACGGTCCAGAGCGCGACGGGGGCCCATCCGCTCGCGTCGGGCGTCACGGTGGAGGTGCCCGTGGTGCTGGATGCGGTCATCCAGTCGGGCGCGCAGACGTTCACCGACGAGACGGGGACCACGTGGCAGCTCTGGGGCGTTGTCCCCGGTACGCTCACCGGGACGGAGGATCCGGTTACGCTGCTGGGCGAGGCCAGTCCCTATTCGGCGTTTACGCTGCGGGAGTTCTATCAAACGGGTGACAAGGCCTTTTTCAACTGGCTCTGGATTCCCGCCCTCGACGACCCCGAGACGGAGTTCACGATTGAGTGGGACGCCGCACTGACGCTGCTCAACGCGCACGGCTATTCGACGAACCTCACCACGGTGGCGGCGCTGGAGGCGCACGGCATCCCGCTGTCGGACATCAAGGTGACGGCACCGAAGGGCTTCAAGGCGAAGATCGCGGCGGACGCGGCGGGCAACGTCGTCGCGACGCTCGAACTGGACGAGGAGGTGCTGCGCCCGCTCGCGGCGGACGGCGTAAGCTCGCCGCTCACGATCCTCTCGAACGGCGACGGCACGGTGACGGTGAAGGCGGCGGTCGCCAACGGCGTGCGGGGCTTCTGGTATGCGCTCTACGCGGCGGACGAGCTGGGCGGTTCCTGGCAGGTCGTCACGACGGGGTACGAGACGGGCAACCCGACCGTCCAGGCACAGGCGGACGATGCGACCGTGGAGGTCTCGATCGACGTCGCGCCGACGGACGCGAAGAAGTTCTACAAGCTCGTCGTCTCGGATGTCAAGCCCTAACTCCGCATGGTCCCGCAATTTTCCCCCTTGCCCCACAACGTAAAACAATGGTAAAATGACAACGGCTTTCGGAGGCGTGCACCCTTCCGTGGCCACCTGAAAACATGAAACATTGGTTGGTACAGAGCCTCGCACCGTTCGCGACGGTGGCGGTGGCAGTCGGTATCGCGGCCCTCTGCGGCTGCGAGAAGAAGCCGCATGAGAAGAAGCCGGAGGTCTATACGGTACGGGGGGAGGACCCCGTGTACCAGAACGCCCTCCGCGAGACGCATGCGCGGCAGAACGAACAGGCCGCCGTGCGCAATCGCATTGAATCCCAGCTGAAGGAACTTGTCGCGCGTGCGCGCGCCGCGCTGCCGAAGGACGCGACGGACGAGCAGGTGCGGGCCGAGCTGGAGGCCCATCCCGAGAGGTAGCCCGGCTGGAAGGCGCTCTCCGGCGCCCTCGCGAAGACGAACGAGAATCTGGAACAGGAAATGGCGCGCGCGCGGGCGACCGTGCGGGCGCGGATCCTGAAGGAGGCGGCGGACCGCAGGGCCGTCGCCGAGGGACGCGCGACGGACAAGTCATCCGCCGCCGCGACGAAGTGACGATTTGAGACGACTTGATTCAACGGAAGGAAGCGGTATCATGAAGAACAGAAGAACGCTTGGACTTTTCGCGGCGACGCTGACGGCGCTCGCGTGTGCCCTCCCGCGCACGGCGACGGCGGCCGGCGATGTCCGGTCGATTGAATTCTACGGCAACCCGCTGGGCGAAGTCGGCGTGGTGAACGACCTTTCGAAGCCGCTCGTGGCGGGCGACAAGGTGCAGTTCAGGATCCGCCTCGCGAACCGCGAGTGGGAGAGGACGTACGCCGACAATTCCTACCTGAATCCGTGGGTGCTGCGTCCGCTTCTCGGCACCGGCACGATCGAGAAGCGCCTTCCGCAGATCGGCCTGCGCGTGAGCGGCGGTCTGCGCTATGCGGACATCGTGTCGTGGGAACGCCCCGAGGGCGAGGCGGGCCTCTACCACACCGACCTCATCTGCCGCTACACGGTGCAGGCCGGCGACTTCGCGCTGCCCCTCAAGCTCGCGAATGCGCGCGGCACGGGCGCCGCGATGGAGGCCGACCCCACCGATCCGTACGTGACGCCCGAGGCGAGCAACTACTTCCTCACGGAGAAGAACCTCTGGGGCTTCTTCCCGCAGAATCCGACCGACAACGCCACCACCAACCAGCTTGAGTTCTACTTCGGCCCGGAAACCCTCCCCTACCCGAACGCGAGCGAATTCAGGACGTCGGAAGTGCGCGACTACAACCTCGCGAACGCGAACATCCAGATCAAGGCCGTCGACTTCGACGACACCTACGCGGACGAGGCCAGCGGCGTGTGGCGCAACATCGCCGCCGGCACCACCACGGCGACCCCGGCCGTGCCGCGCCTCTCGATTCCCGGCGGCGCCTCGGGTTCCTACACGTACTACGTGTGGACGCAGGATCCGACGGTGGCCGAGGTCGAGAACGGCACCGCGTACACGTTCCGGGACGGCGTGACGCGCAAGGTCGCGACGGTCTCGGTCGTCCAGGGCGACGAGCTTGCGCCCTTCACGGTCCGCGCGCAGGCCGGCCAGGTGGGCAAGTCCACGGAAGTCTACATGTCCGACACGCCCACGAACATCTACAACCGCGCGGGGACGCTCGTCACGAACTTCACGGTGCGCACCCTGACGGTGGTCACGCCGCCGCCGCCGTCCATCACCGTCGTCCTCGACCCCGTGAGCGGCGTCGTCTCCTCCTCCACGAACAACTACCTTTCGGCTGCGGCGCTGGACGTGGAACTGTCCGAACCCTGGACGGAGGACGTCACGGTGCTCATCACGCCCGCGATGCGGTCCAATAGCGGGACGGATCCCTTCACCTTCATCGGCATGTCCACCGTGCAGTCGGGCGCCGAGAACTACGACGACGAGGTCAAGACCCTCACGGTCAAGGCCGGCGAGACCAAGGCATCCTCCACGGGGGCGATGCTCTACGTCTACGCGAACCGCGCGAACGACGACACGGCGAAGGGCATTCGCTTCACGCCCACCATCGATCCCGCCTCCGCCAACGCGGCCGCCGCCGAGGCGTTCTTCACGGGCACGAAGACCGCCGCCACGCTCCAGATCAACGGCAATGCGCCCGTCATCACGGCACCGGAGGCGGGGCGCGAGTACTTCAACATCCCCGCCAACACGCTGACCGACTTCACGATCACGGTGGCCGACGCGATGTGGCAGCTCCACGGCAAGACGCCGGACGACGGCAAGTACACGGTCTACATCGACTACAACAACAACGGCGCGTGGGAGAAGATCGAGAACCTGACCGCGAACGCGAGCGGCGAGATCACGTTCCAGTACCGCTACCCCGTGGGCGGGCGCGACTACACGTCCCGCATCTACGTGGAGAACCAGGACGGCTTCAACTCGGGCAAGGACGCGCCCCTCACCTACACGGTCCACGTGAACGTCGCGAAGAAGATCGACGTGACGGCCGACAATCCCCGGAGGACCTACTGCGAAGGCGACACGGCCCGCCTGTCCTTCAAGTTCTCCGAGGCGTTCGACGCGCCGTCGACGGGTTTCATCTTCCTCGACCCCGTGGACGACGCAACCCGCGACCTCGTCGAATACGACTTCGACACCGGCATTCCGATCGGCAACAGCGACCTTGAACCGGCGGAAACCGCCGACGTCCTCCTCCTGGATGGCTACAAGGGCTGTGCGCTGAAGTTCAACGTCGTCGTGCGCAGCACGAATGACGCCACCGACGACTCGAACATCCTTTCCGTCTGGGGGTCGAACGGCATTACACTCAACGTGACGAACGCCGCCCCGTCCGTGATCTCGGTCACGATGAACGGAACCCCCGCCTACACGAGCGGCGGGGACATGGAGGCGAACGCCGCCGTGGGCGTGCAGAACGTGTTCGAGATCGCCGCCGCGGACCCGAGCGACATCGACCTGGGCGACGACGGCTTCATCACGGTCGTCAAGTTCTGGGAAGGCGGCGCGGTCACGAAGACGGTGACGCTGACGAACAACCCCTACGGCCAGCAGATTCCCTACCCGTTCTCGACGGGCGGCGCCGGCGTCAAGAACCGGGTGACCGTGACGGTGTACGACAAGGACATGACGACCACCGAGAAGCTTGCGGCGGACAAGAACCCCTTCACGGTCTACATCCCGACGCTGGATGCGCCGGCCATCTCCCTCTCGCCCTACAACAGCAGCACCGTCTTCAACGAAACCGATACGGGGAACACGCTGGGGCTCATCCACGTGGACCTCACCGTGCCGCCGTCCGGACTGGGGACGGGGCATCTCACCGTCCACCTCGACGTGGTGCGCAATGACGCGGACGACGGCAACTACACGTTGCCCGTCCTGAACACCTACGACCTGGAGTTCCGGAACGGCATTGCGCGGCAGGACGTCTTCTTCACCGACCTCGACGGTACGCCGCAGGGCGCGCGGAAGGGCTTCAAGATCAAGGCCAGCGTCGTCGACACGACGACGTCGCCGGATGCGTCCAAGACCTGGGCCGAATACTACACGGCGGGTGAACTGGATGTCTACGTCGTCAACGTAGAGCCGGTCATCGGCCCCGGCATCGCCATGACGAACGAGATTCCCGTCGCGATCAACGTGCCCTACACGATTTCCTGGGATGTGACCGACATCGACGTCGATCTGAAGACGATGAACGTGACCTGGACCTACAACGGGGCATCCGAAAGGCAGACGATGGACGTAAGCGGGGGGACGATGTCGAAGGATGTCGTCTTCACGAGCGCGGGTTCGAAGACCGTGAGCCTCGTTGTCAAGGACAAGGACGGCGGCACGGCGACGCGCAACTACTACTTCTACGTCGCGCCTTCGAAGCTTGTCCAGATCCATCCCCGCCAGCCCGGCCGTCTGGAAGGCCGGGGGGGCGGCATCTCGAAGCTGTCCCAGCACTACACCTCCGCGCTGGGGCTTGGCGACGGCCGCGTGTGGGCGGACGGCGCGACGGCTCCGACCGAGATCTCGGGCTTCGTCCACAGGTGGTCCTATTCCCCCGAAGACCTCAACACGACGGTCTACGCCCGCGGCTACAAGATCGGCGACGTGGACGACGGCTCGCTGACGCCGGGCAAGGACTTCGCGATCGACGCGATGGGTTCGAACACGGACACGGGACCCTACTACAGCTATGTGGACCTTGACGGGAAGGACAGTTTCTTCTTCTGCTGGATCCTCAACACCTCGGGCGGCGAGTCGGGCTACACGGGCCAGCACCTGAACGGGACGGTGCAGCCGGAACTGGGCCCGTATTCGATGGGTGAGCAGCTGGTCGTGCTTCCCGAGTACGACGATTCCGCCACGACCTACGAGACGACGCTGCTGGAGGCGATCTTCTCCCTCGAATACCTCACGACGGACAACGTGGGCGACGTGAACCAGGACGGCATCCCCGATGTCTACGCGGTGCAGACGACGTGGGCGAGCAGCAAGAAGCTCTACGAGGCCGCCGGCTTCGAACTCGACGACGAGTCGCAGCCGGGCGCCATCCAGAACCTGGCGTCCTGGAACGGGGACACGGTCAAGACGACGAGCGGCGTGGACGCGGGCGATTTCCTGCCCGCCACCTCGGCGGCCGGCACCTCCCTCATCCCGAACGTCGTCAACTGGGCGACGGCGGGCGGCGCGTTCACGGCGTTCCTGGAACTCCGCGGATTCGACGAGAACCTCAACTACCGCGTGGCGAACAGCGGCAAGAACCGCAACGTGCGCGGCACGTGGGTGTCCGACCCCACGTTCTCGGACGCCGAGTGGCTGGCGATTGCCGAACACAACCAAAAAGCCGGCATCGCCTCGGCGGATCTCCTGGCGAAATGGAAGGACGACCGTGCGGGCTGGGAGGCCGACATCGCGACGCTGACCGCCTATCTCAAGGCCAATGACGACAGCTGGATTCCCGAGAACCGCACCGATCCGACCGTCGACGACACGGACGAGGACGGTTTCCCGGACGGCTACGAATACTTCTACTGGTACAGCGCCACGGTCGGCCGGATCAACGAGAAGGGCGAGTGGGAGCGCCTGGAGGGTTCGCGCTTCTCCCTCAAGGACATCGCGACCGGCGAGCGCATCACGCCCGACGAAGTGGCGGCCGCGTTCAACCCGACCGTCAAGGCCGTCGGCGATGCGTTTGCGACGCGCGACACGGACAACGACGGCCTCACGGACCTCGAAGAGCTTGCCATGGGCACGAATCCCATCAACTGGGATACGGACGGCGACGGCCTCAGCGACTACTGGGAGATCATGAACGGCATGAACCCGGTCAGCGCCAAGGACGGCGAGAACGGTTCGATGAACGCGGACGGCGACTTCATGGCCCGCTGGGATTCCGAAGCGACCTACGCGATCGTCACGATTCCGGGCGCGGGCGTCTTCGCCCTCCCGGCCAACGGCGAACGGGCCCTCGTGGAGAAGGAGGGCGCGTACACGCTGGCGGAATCCGTCCTGACGAACTTCGTCGCCATCAAGGTCTTCCGCTACAACCGCGCGACGGACGAGACGGGCGTCTGGGTCTCCTCCTTCCGCGGCGGCAAGGTGCTGAACGCGGTCGACCACGTGGGCGAGGAGGTCGACGCGCTGCCGCTCGACGCGCGCGTGTGGGATCTCGGGGAGGCGACGAACGCGACGATTGCCGTGGTGCGCAACCAGGCCGTCACGCTCCTCCACGACGAGGTGTACGCGCAGTTCGGCTTCGATCCGCGCACGGCGTGGAACAAGAACGACGCGGGCTACGTCGCCGCGCGCTGGGAGCCGGCGAAGACGGGCGTCCACTACGAGGGCGAGTCCGGCCTGGCGGTCAACACGGTCGCGTACACGGCGCTTGACGAGTACCTGCTCCTCAAGTACCGCTACGAGACGACGCCGAAGCTGGTGAACGGCGACAAGGGCGAGTTCTCGATCGAGGCCGACGAGGCCCGCTGGAACGGGCAGGAGCGCCAGTGCGCCGATGTCTTCCTGGAGGGCACGACGGCGCCCAACATCCCGTGCGAGAACCCGGA
>CAKULR010000011.1 GCA_934667295.1 uncultured Kiritimatiellota bacterium | reverse complement strand
CCGTAGACGTGCGTATTTTCGTCCGCCGTGATCGCCCGGTCGCCCCAGTAGCCGCCCGTCGTGTTCACGAAGCAGCCCTTCGGGACCTCGATCTCGCGCGCCGCGCCGCCCAGCGCCGCCGCCGCCTTGGAGTTGAAGGTGTAGACGCGCGCGGCGGCGCTTTTCGACGTGTCCCGCAGCGTCAACTTTCCCGTCTGGTACAGGTCCATGCGCGAGAGGCGGTCGAACGTCTGCGTCCCCGCCTCGATCGCGCCCGCGCCACGCAGCTCGACGACGGGGCAGACATTACCGTCGAACTTGACACTCCGTTCGTAGACGAGCCGTGCCGTCGGCGAGGCATTCACCAGCGTGATGGTGTAGGCACCGTAATTACCATGATAGTCCGCGTCGTAGGTGGAACAGAGGGACCGGATCGTCTGGTCGGCCTCGACGGCGGCGGCCACCTCGAAGCGTCCCTTCAGGTCGAACATCAGGTACTGGGCCTTGTCCGTCCCCGTGCCGAACGTGTAGGCGGGCGCGCCGTTCGTGACGACGACGGAGGCGATGCGCCACTGGCCGTCCAGGTCGATCACCGTGTTGCCGGAGGGGCACGCGCCGAAGACCGCAACGTCCTTGGGGTTCCCACCGACGGTCTTCGTGACGGTGTTCGTGTACTGTCCCGGCGCGTTCGCCGCAGCGGTGAAATTCCCCGCAGCGTTTCGCACCTGCCAGTTTGCGGCATTCGTCCACAGCGCATTCTCCGCGCCCGTCCAGTAGTACTCGCCCGCAGGGCACGCGAACACGAGCCCCATCAGCGCGGCCGCTCCCAGCGGCCCCGTCCATCGCTTCACTTTTGTGTCCATACGAAACGCCTCCTTTTGCAGGTTTATAGGCATTTATTAGACCCCCCCCCTGCGGATCTGTCCAGCGCAAAATGAAACTTTTTTGGGGAGGGGCAAGCGGCACGAATGCCCCGGACCAGGCCCCCGAACGCAATGTACCCGCGCCGCCCTCGGCGCGTGGCACTGTGGAGCACATTCACACGAACGCATGAGGAATCTTTCACCACGGAAAACACGGAAACGCCCTTCGGGCGACACGGAAGGAGGCCGATGAAAGAACGCGCTTCGCACGCTCCAGCCACGTTTCCGCTCCATAATCCTAAACCTGCGAAGACTTCACGTCGGAATGTTCCGAGGCGAAGTCCCGCATTTTGGTTAAGGAATGGACACATAGATTCATTTGCATATAGATAAACAATATCTTCATTATCCATTCATTTTACGAATTATATGATGTATGGACTTTATTACGCATAGAAATCTCATCCTTGGACACGAAGCAGAACGATTGTGCGACTTCGCTTCGGAACGGTAGATGAACTAGCGTACGATGTACCCGCGCCGCCCTCGGTGCGGGACGTCCAAATGGAATTGACACACACCAGCGGGAGGGTTGCACTCCTGCGCGACCGAAAGACTCCATTTCGTCATCACGCCCGAAATTATTCCGCACAATAATCTCACGAACTTCGTTCACGCTAGAAAAGCATGTGCAGTGGCACTTCAAGAAATATCTATATTGTTTCGGAAATCAATACTGTGAGCCACAAAGTCGAAAAGTCAACAAAACCTTTGCGGCCTGAAACCAGGGACTACTACAACACTTCTGTGTGTTCCGTGGTCAATCTCCTCCCCCAGAGAGTCAGAACCACTGATGGCACTGATACTCGCTTCGCGGGACACAGATGTACACGGATACAGTTCTCTCCATCTGTGTAGATCCGTGTCGGGCGAAGCCCGTATCTGTGACATCTGTGGCAAAAAAACTTCCATTTCGTTTTCTCACCACTGAACACACCGAAGCCACGCGGGCCCTTGCGGATGGCTTCGCCGTTGCTTTGCAACCTTCCCTCCGAGAACTTCGTTTTCTGCGGCGTATCTCGCGGCACACAGAAGACACAGAACTTCAAGCCCCCCACCGTCTATCCCCCACTACTTTCTGTGTGTTCAGTGCCGCCCGTAGGCCGTTCTGTGTGTTCTGTGGTAGAGACAGGGGATACCCCCTAGACCCCTAGCATAGAAATGAACCAGGCGGGGTCCACCCTTCACATCGAAAAACGGAGAAGGGCACACCGGACGCGGTGTGCCCTTCTCCACATCATGGGGAGGACGACGGGAATCAGCCCCTCCCCACCCCGGTAACCGTGGTAAAGACCTGGTTGAAATATTCCTGCATGTTCTGAAATCCAAGGTTGTTGGGGACAGGTGGATGGGCCCCCGTATGGTAGGCGGCGACGACAGTTCTCCCGTTGAGTGGTTGCGGGGTCAACCCCTTACCCGGATGCGCGGCACCGACAAAATCGGCCGCCTCGTTTCCGAGGGTCAAGATGACATCCGGCGCGTAGGCCGCGATCTCGGTGTCCAGCGCGGTCCTAAACAGGTCCCGATAATGACGTAGATTGGAACGCACATAGTTCTGTGGCGGATTGCCACCCGCCACAACGTCATCCGTGTAGAACTTCATGCAGTCGGTCAGATAGACACAGGTATTCGCTTCCAACAGACGTTCAACCAGGCGGCAGAGAACGGCGTTCTGGCAGCAGACGTCGCGGTAGTCCCGGCTATGGAAGCCGAAGGGCGTCGACAGGACGAGGGAACCGGCAGGATGCCCCGTCCGGCGCGGATCCTGCGAGACGATCATGACGCGGAGCGGGTTCTCGACGCCTTCCTTCACCATCCACGTCGGCATGTCGTGCCCGAAGTTGGCATGGTTCAGCAGTTCGGCGACGGGGGACACGCACCCGTCCAGCAGGTCTGCGGGTACGGACAGCAACGCCGCGTTGTCGTGCGCGTCGTGCGGCAGGATCCGGCCCCCGACGTCCAGATTCCACCGGGAATCGTCAAACGGCACGTCGAGGAAATTCGCCGCCATCTGGCGATAGCGGGCCGCAAACACGTCCCCCACGCCACGACTTCCCGCGAACAGCGTCTCCGCCAAGAGTGTGGACACCCGCCCGCAGTCGAGGCCGGGCCTCCCGGCCACCGGCGGCACGTTCAGGCAAAAACAGACTTCAGTCCAGTTCATTGTTTACTCCTTTTTACTAGATGAATTTTAGTTTTTTAAGAGGTAATTGCAAAAACCAAACGCGGCGGAACGCATCCCTCCCGTATCTTCTCAAAACCAGAAAGATTCAGCCCTTTTCGGGAGGAATCGGCTCCGTCCCGTCCGCAATCACGAAGGTTCTGAAATTGTTTCACAAGACAAGCCATCAATCCTGAGAGGTTACGAGACGGAATCCGACACTTTCGACTGAGGAATTAAGGGAATCCCAGCCCCTTGCAGCAGTAGCAGAACATTCCTCTTCGTAATTCTTTCGAGATTGCCAGTCGTCTGGCTTAACAACGCATGTGCCACCACGAAAACATATCTTACGTGTCTTACCATCAGAATCTGCCTTCCCATCATCGCACAATTCTTCCACGTTACCGTGCATATCAAAGAGTCCCCAGGCATTGGGCAACTTCAGAGCCACTGGGAAACTGCGTTTCCGAGTACCTTCTTTAACATCCTTTGCGGACCACCCCATTGCTTCAAGTGGTCCTTCTTCTCCATTTCTGCGTTTTCCCCAGACTCCTGTACCCCCTGCCAGACAGGCATATTCCCACTCCCTCTCCGTAGGAAGGCGGTAGTGTGTTCCATTCATGGCGTTGAGTCTCTTGATGAACTCTTGGCAATCATTCCAGGAGACTTTTTGAACGGGGAAATCCGTTCCCTTGCTCGATTTAAGGGAGGGGTTGTTTCCCATGACCGACATCCACTGAATCTGGGTCACTTCCGTACGCTGTACTTTCAGATTTTCAATCTTATTGGTGACAATTTCGTCCACCCAATCAAAAACCAACTCCTTCACCCATTTACCTTTTCGATTGAAGTGTCCCCGTTGTTTCTGGACACGCTCTTTTTTCACGATTACTCCATTCGGAATCGAAACCATCTCCGACCGGGCGATGATCGGCCCCAAGGCCCGTTCCCTGATGTAATTCGGTAATGATGCGACGAAAGGCTTAAGCGACAGGGCCATGTTACGGTCTAACTTGGCGACATCCTCTGCGGACTTCTCCATCGTGCGAAGGTCCACGTTCCATGCCTCAAAGGCCCGAAGGAGCATAATCGACTCCCGCGCGATGTCCTTTCGTTTGTCCACGGCCGCAGCAAGTGTCCGATCAAAACGGACATAGTCCAACTGGCCGATCTGTTTCACGACGTCCTTCAACAGCTTGTCCACTTCGTTGTATTCGCGCTCCAGTTTCTGGTAAGCCGCATACGATTCCGGCGCATACTTTACCGCAAACTCGGCCAATTTCGCCTCGATCTCGCAAAACGCCAGGCGTGTCTGTCCTGCCCATTCGACATTTTCCGGAAGAAGGCGCACACCCAGGTACTTGGCGTCAAGTTTCGCGAGATCATCAGCCGACAGGACTCCCAGTCTCCATGCCAGCCAATAGTGGCAAAGTTCGTCATGGAAGACAAAGTAATCCGTCCGGACCCGGGTAAATTTCTCAAGGTTTTTATTGAAGGAACTCCATTTCGAATTCGCCTTCGTGATTACCCACGGCTCGGGGAAGTTCTCATTGAAGACCTGTTGCAGTTCACTGGCAAAATTCTTTATCTTCTTGTAGTTTGCAAACGCGAGGGGCAGATACTTGGTTCCGAATTCCGAAAGCAATGCCTCCCCGGCCAAACGATCTTCTTCCGTTAGACTTAAGCGAAAGACTGCCGGAAGTTTCCCACTGCCAGTGTAAACACTGTCAAATCGAAAAGCTACAGGAAGTTCCCAGTCGTCACGTTTTGAACGATCTTTCTTTGCGATTTGTATTTTCTCCAAGATTCTCCAACCATCCTTCGTCAGGCTTAAGCGGGGTGCCGTCCAGGTACCCAGCCAATCCTCTCGGATTTTTTCAGATGGAGATTCTACATCATATCGATAGGGATTCCCATACTTCTTACCTTTCGAATAGGTTTCCCGAATCTTCGCGAGTTCGTTCGTGGCAAGCATCTCTACGAACGCATATCGACGGCGCTTGAGCGCTTCCTGCTCCGCTTTCTGGCGTGCAATTTCTCGCTCCTTTGCCTCACGGGCCTCGCGTTCCGCGCGTTCCTTCGCCTCCTTCGCGAGACGTACTTTCTTCTTCTGCTCGGCACGATCACGCCAACCGTTTCTGTGCGACTTCTCGAACCCAGCCATGTCAACTGCGGCGTTTCCGTCGTCACTCTTCAGCCATTCCTCATATTCGGACCGTCGTGCCGCCTCTTCCCTTTCCTTCGCCTCGCGCGCCAGCCGAACCTTAGTCTTTTCCGAAGCCCTTTCGCGCCAGCCATTCTTGTACCGGGTCTCGAATTCCTCAAGAGTGGCCGTCGCCACGCCATCTTCGCTCGCACGCCAAGCCGAGAACTCCGCCTGGCGCTCAGCACTGATGCAGCCGCAAAGCAGAAGCCCCAGGGCTACGCCGTAAACCATCTTTCGTTTCATTTTTCCAGATTCCTTTCTTTTCTATTACGTCCTTACTTGTCCCGTCCATCACAAGGCGTCGACGCCATCGCCTTCAAAGGACTTCATGTTCTCCAAGTCCTTTCTCGAACGCTGTTCGTAATACTTCTTGCTCTCGCGTTCGGCCTCGCGCTGGAGCTTGACGTTTTCGGCAACGAGGACAAGCTTGCCCCTGTCAAAGACGCCTTCCTTGACCTGGTGCAGGGTAATCACGACATCGCCAAGCCGAAACTGGTAGTCCTTGTCGCCGCCAAAGCCTTCGTCTACGGAGGGGTTTACGCCGTATTTCGTTTTGAGCGCCCGGATAACCCCTTCGCACTCGGCCTCGTCGACAGACGTGCTGACGCCCCGTGGGAATTCGTAGGAGAACCCGACTTGATAGACCTTCTTCGACGTCATGGCCGCATACACCCACCCCTTCCTGAAATTCCGAAACGGGGTTCCAAGCGTGACGGTCGCTTCCATGTACGACATGCCGTGATTCAGTTTACGGTCGTCGCTGCGGTCTACAAGCTTGGCGTCCCGAAAGCGTGTTTCAATGTTCTCGCCGAACTCGACCCCGCAGAAAGACGAGGGCGTCACAACTGCGGAAGCAACCACATGGTCATCATCATCTTCTTCATTCAATAAATCGGAAAGCTTATCGTGAAAGAAAAACCATCCAACAGCAGCGACAACGATTATTATCGTAACACAGCCAGCAAAAACAGAACCCTCGTCATCCTTCTTCTCATCCTTAGCCATTTTCGTCTTCCTCTTTCGCCCCTGTTGCGTTCACGGCAAAAGAAGAGGGCGACTTCCGCTGCCGTGTTTCTGGTGAGGCTGTAGGATGCCCGATAAGAGCCACGGAAGAAGAAGCGCCCAGGATGGACGCATTCTCCACGCCGTCGGTACTCTTATCGGTTGAAACTTCCTACATTTCACCAGAGCCGAACGATGTGTTGAACACAAAGTCTTAAATTGTCTGGCGCGTAGTGTACCATATTTCCGGCCCCTGTGGGCGGGAAATCCGGGAACACGCACGCGCAAGACCGTTCAAGCCTCCGTTTCTTCTTCCGTGGAAAGGGTTGACCTATCCTCTACACCATACTGTCACGACGCCACGACATGTCACGCGGGAATCTTCGGATTTTTGAAATCACGAAGGAAGCTGCCGAGCGGGCGGCCTGACCGTCCCCATGGGAGACGCGCTGGTCACGTCCGTCTATGGAACGCAGATGCTGCGCATGCGCAGACTTGGCAAAGACCGATGTGGCTACGACGCCCGGAATACCGGGCTACGCCACAATCGGTCTTTGCCAAGGTGCAGAACGGGAATCGGCGAGGCCGTCGTATAGACGGGAGGTACACGTCGTTTTCTCACCACTGCACACACTAAAGCCGCTTCGCGGCACACGGACGACACAGAAACCCACGGGGCTACTACACATTTCTGTGTGTTCTGTGGCGGTCGTAGACCGTTCTGTGTGTTCCGTGGTCAATCTACTTCCCCCAGAGAGCCAGAACCACTGATGGCACAGATCCTCGCTTCGCGGGACACAGATGTACACGGATACAGTTCTCTTCATCTGTGTAGATCCGTGTCGGGCGAAGCCCGTATCTGTGACATCTGTGGTTGTGGCGGTTGTAGGCCGTTCTTAACGCGGAGGAAACGGAGAGCGGGAGGCGCAGAGATACGAATTTTCAGCAGAACTGACAAGGTGAACGGGATTCCTGATAGTACCCCGATGGGGAAACTCCGCGTCTCCGATTCTCCGTTCCCTCCGCGTTAAGTGAAAACAATCCCCTTGTCGGTAGACAACCACAACCATCCGCCGTAGGTTGATAGGTTACTCTCCTTGGACGAACGGAGCCATGGCCGAAAAACATTCTTTTCCATCACATTACCTTTTTGGAAGACGGCGGGCTGCTACATTGTTACCATGATAAAAGAATCATAACAAGCTCACAGATGAATTAAAGCGTGCGGGATTATATCCAGGTAACGACAACGTGGCCGGAGCGCGCGTAGCGTGTTTTTCCACGGTCCCCTTCTATGTCGCCCGAAGGGCGTTTCCGTGTTTTCCGTGGTGAACGTTCCCTCCCTGTTTTATGTACATGTACCCCACAACGCCACGCGCCGAGGGCGGCGCGGGTACATCGCGTTCGGAGCCCAGTTCGGTCATTCGTGTCGCTTGCATGTTTCCGGGAGAAGCAGGGCATTTTTTGACAGGACTTACAGAATTACTACACACAACGATGGAAACTCGTTTTCTGCGGCGCATCTCGCAGCACACGGAAGACATTGAAATATCTGCGTGTTTCCATGGCGGTCGTAGGCCGTTCGGCCTCCGTACCCGCTACGGCTTTTGCTTCGCGCCATGCTACCGCCGATTCAGCGTGAACGGACGCGACAAGCGCGTCCCTCCCGTAGCTGCGCAAAACAACCCTCACTCGAATGAGGCACGAGCAAAGGGCTTGTACTTACCTCGAATAGTATGTGGTGGAGGTGCTCTGGGCGGGTTCGCTAAACGAAATATAAGGCGACATGCGCTTCGCTCCCAGAACACGGTTGGTTGGATATTCACCCAAAGGGAATCCCAGAAAACAGTCCTCACCCTCCAAGACGTAACCCATCGCGTTCTGCGGATAGGGTACCCGTGTTCTATTGAAGAATCTGCATCCCTTCAGCCGAATCGTCACATTCGACGATCCGGAAATCGGCGCAAAGAACAGCCCCGGCCCCTGAACCGACAGAATCTGGGGCCCCTTCAATTCGATCAAGTCGACGATTTCATGTCGATTCGACTGCAGATTGACCGTCGTGTAGATGACGCCATTGGACACGACGGACGTGGCAATCTCCCTCCACGTGGCGTAGGCGGAGGAGAACGTAACGGCCTCCACCGATTTCACGGTCGACGACAAGAAGACCGCTCCAACGGTCGCGATTACCACACCGAACGCCGTCGCGACGATTCCCAGGCCCACGTTCCGCCCCATGTGGCGGTGGCGGATCGCACGGGCGAAGGCGGCGACCGTCGGATAGCGCAGCCGGGGGATGGAAGACGTTGCGCGCTGGACAATCCGCTTCCACACACGTGGCGGGCGACCGCCAAAGCAACGGTCCGCGAGGACGCCGAGCGCATGGATGTCCGACGCCACCGTCACCTCGCCGCGTTCCATCTGTTCCGGCGCGCCGTAGCCGGGCGTCCCCACGCCCGCACGACGCCCCTCGACAACCGTCAGGGAGTCGGCAGCGGCAACCTCCTCCTTCGTGAGGTTCTTGACAAGCCCCAGGTCCGCCAGGACCGGCTCGGCGTGGCCGTCCCCCTGCGCCGCGTCCGTCTCGCGCCGCCAGAGGATGTTGCCGGGCTTGATGTCACGGTGGACAAGCCCGTGCGCATGGAGTTCCGCCACGCCCGCGCACACCGCGAGCAGGAAATGGGCAACCGCACGGTCGCCCGTCGGCACGTCACCCGGCTCCAGCAGTTCCATTGCCAGATAGGGAACGCCCTCCGCCTCGCCGTAGGCCAGAAAGCGCGGGAACGCCGACGACTTCAACAGCGCCAGGAGCCGAGCCTCGCGCGCAAACCGTACACGGGTCCGTTCATCCGAACGCACGAGGACCTTCACGGCGGCGGGCGTGCCGAGCAGAACGTGTTCGGCGCAGTACACCTCGCCGTTGCCGCCACGCCCGATGAACGCCGTCAGCCGCCAGTCGCCGAAGAGCGTTCCGACGGGGAAACGTCCGCTTTCCAGGACGGGGGCATGCGCCGCGCACCGTCCGGCGAGCTCGGCCGTCGTCTCAGGCATCGCCAAGGGTCTCCAGTTTCTTCACGAGTTCGCGCAGACGCGCGAGGACACGACCCTTGGCCTGATCGACCGCGTGGCGCGACATCCTGAAGGACACCGCCACGGCTTCCGGCGCCTCGCCGTTGAGCGCGACACGCTCGAAAACGCGCTTGGTCCGGTCGGCAATCGATTCGTCCGCCAGGACCTGCCGGAGGGCGACCTCGAAAAGCCCCTCGCGCCACGCACGTTCCTCCGCATCGTCTCCAGGTCCCGGCACGGCATCATCGTGGCATGCCGCCGCCTCGACAACGGCCTCTTCGTGGCGACGCGCCCGACGGAGCGCCTGCAACGCCTTGTTGCGCAGAATGCCCGTCAGGTAGTTGTGGAAATGCCTTTCCGCACGTGGTTCGTAGCGGTAATCCGGCAGAATCCGGCACAGGGCCGCCAGCGTCTCCTGGATGAGGTCGTCCGCTTCAAGCGACGGAAACCGCGCGCGCAGGAACGCCTCCATCATCGGGCGGTAGCGCGCGACGAACTCGCCCCAGCGCGCGTGCTGCGTGTCCGACGCCAGGTCGCGCAGGAGCGTCGTGGACGTTTTCGGTATGTCGGCCATAGTCGGTGGCGCACGGGCAGGGCGTGCGTCAGTAGTAGTTCACCGTCACAATCTTGCGGTAGTTCTTTTCGAGGGCCGCCTGCATGCGCTTGAACACCGACCGGCGCAGTTCGAGGTCCTGCGGGATGTTGGGGTCCTGGTGGCTCTCGTTCACCTTCGTGCCGATGACGAACTCGATGCGGTCGTGGTTGAGGAGGCGTTCAAGGATCTGTCGCGCCGCGAGGGGCTGCCCGACCGGGCTCTGCTTCTCCTCCAGCGCCTTGCAGACATGCGAGAGCGTGAGGATGCCCTCCGTGCAGAGGCCGACGCCCGGCAGGATGCCGCTCGGGGGAAGGCCACCCGCGTTGCGCATGGCGGCGAGGTCGATCTTCACGCGGCCGCCCAGCTCGCGCTCCAGGATGTTCGCCGTCGTGCCGCCGCAGATGACGACGTGGTCCTCGCCCAGGTTCGCCTGGCGGGCGAACTCGGCGTCGTGCTCTTTGTAGTAGGGCGGACCGGTGAGGATGCGCAGCACACGCGGGTGGCGGAAGTAGATGACGAGGCAGCTGATGTCGTCCTTGCAGAACTCGGGGGTGATGTTCTTCGCGAAACAGGCGATGCGGCGGGCGAGGTCGGCGGCGGAAATGTCGGGCTCGCTCGCGATCATCCGCTGGGCGAACGCGAGCATGCCGCTGCGGCGCCAGCCGAACTTGTAGGCGACGAGGCCGGAGCCGAGGCCGCTCTGCGTCACGCCGTCCGAACAGAGGATGATGCGGTCGCCCGGCTCCACGTCCACGTCCACCTCGCGCACCTCGCGGTCGGGCCAGTGCGCCGAGACGACGGTGCGGTCCTTGGCGGGCGCGACCTCCTCCGTTCCGCGCAGGTGGACGTAGGCGGGGTTGCCCATCTCGACGATGCGCGCGCGTCCGCCCAGGTGGTAGTCGAAGAGGGAGAACGTGGCGTAGCTGATCTTCCGCACCTCGCAGACCGGCAGCGAGTCCATGATGATCTCCACGGACTCCAGCAGGTCGATGTTCGACTGCATGAAGCGGAGCGCCATCGTCGTCGTCATATTCGCGAGGACGAGCGCCTTCACGCCGGACCCGAGGCCGTCCGACAGCGCGGCGAGCGACCGGTTCTCCTTCTCGATCGTGAGGAGCTGCACGTCGTCGCCACAGGCGGCCTGGCCCGTCTTCGTGAACTGGGTGGCCTCCATTTCGAGGAAGAGGTCGTCCGTCAATTGAAGCCTCCGCTCTTCATGAGGCCGTGGCTCTCGGCCTGGGTCTGCGCCGTGTAGGTGCCGGCGATCTCGTTGAGCATGATCTCCGTCTCGGCGATGTGCTCGCCGAAGAGGCGCGCCACCTGCTGGACGGTGATGACGTTCTTGCGGATGACCTCCTGGGCGCGCGCGGCGATCTGCTCGCGGTGCAGCTCGTTCTTCGTGACGTCCTGGATCACGGCGCCCGCGAACTTGCCCTTCGCGATGGAGAAGACCGAGATGTTGACGATGCGGTCGCCGAGGTGCTGGTTGTACTTCTCGATCTCGCTGCCGTGCGCCAGGGCGCCCGTGAAGAGGTCGGCGAAGTCCGCCAGGTACTCGTCGATCGGAATCGTGTTGAGGTTGCCGATCGCCTCGTAGATCTCACCCGCGCCCACGAGGTCGGCGAAGTTGCGGTTGCACTCGGTGATGCAGCGCGACTCGTCCACGATCACGACGGCGGCGGGGATGTACTTGATGAGGGCGTTGGAGGTGCGCTGGAAGCTCTGGCGCAGGAAGTTGTGGCACATGGCCTCCTCGGCCTTCCCGGCGAGGAGGGCGCGCGCGAAGTCGCGGCAGGAGGTGTAGCCGCATGCGCCGCAGTTGAGTTCGTCCGACTTCGAGAACTTGCCCACGCGGGCGAGCGCGGAGGCGATCATCGTCTCGTCGGGCTCGGGGTCGGGGACGGCGGCGGGGGGGTAGCTCGCGCCGCCGCAGTGGGCGAAGCAGCGTCCGGCGGAGGTCCTGATGGGCGCAATCGCGTGCGTGTCGAAGAGCGCGTCGAGCGTGGCACCCGCGTTCATCGCGGGGCCGTTCACGCAGCCACCGTGGCACGCGAGCGCCTCCAGGAAGACCGTGCGGCCGCGCTTCGCGGCCGGCGGCGGGCCGGAGAGGAGGCGGCGGAGGTTGTCGAGGCCCGAGACGGAGACGAAGCGCACCTTGTCCGACCCGTCGCGGATCGTGTCGTTCATGCCGCCTTCGACGGAGTAGAAGCGCCCCTCCTCGGCGGGACCGAGCGCGAGCTCCGCCTCGGTCTGCACGAACTCGGGCAACACGCCGTGCTCCTCCAGCAGCTGCCGCAGGACGGGGAAGACGAGCGCGAGGGCCAGTTCGTCCGGATGCGCGTCCGCCTCGTTCTTCTTCGCGGCACACGGACCGAAGAACACGACCTTGATGTCGTCGCCGTACGCCTCGCGCAGGAGGCGCGCATGCGCCCGCACGGGCGAGGGCAGGGGCGAGATGAACTTCGCCCACGCCGGCAGGTACTTGCGGATCATGTCCACCGCCGCCGGACACGCGCTCGACACCATGAACGGCGTCTCGGGGCACGCCGCGAGCAGCTTCGAGACGTGCGCGCTCACGCTCTCCGCGCCGTGCGCCGTCTCGGAGACGCCCGCGAAGCCGATCTCCCGCAGCGCCGCCGCGAGCCGTCCGATGGAAATGCCCTTGAAGAAGGCGGTGAAGCTCGGCGCCACCGACGCATAGACGCGCGCGCCCGACTCCAGCAGCTGCCGCAGGCGCGCGAGGTCGTTGCGGATCTTCTTCGCGTGCGCGGGGCAGACCTTCACGCACTCCCCGCACGCGACGCACGCCTCGGGGATGACGCTCGCCTTGCCGCCCACGATGCGGATGGCCTTGACGGGGCAGTGCCGGACGCACTTGTAGCAGTCCTGGCATTCGTTTTCGGTTGTGTAGACGGGACCGTTCATGGGGAATTAAGTGGTTAAGTAGTTAAGTGGTTAAGTGGGGAAGTGGTTAAGCAGTTAAGTAGTTAGTTAAGTGGTTAAGTGGGGAAGTGGTTAAGTGGGGAAGTGGGGAAGTGGTTTAGTCGCTTCGCCATTAAGTCGTTCGGTTTGTCCGAGGAACAAGTTCCAAGTGGTTAAGTCACTTTGCTTTGAGCGGTGAGTCGATGCAACTTAACCACTTAATCACTTAACTACTTAACCTCGGAAGAGGAATTCATGAAGAGGCCGTCGAGCAGGTCCTTCATGACGCCCTGGTCGACGCGCGTGTAGGTCCTGCCGCCCGCGATGACGACGGGGCCGACGGCGCAGTTGCCCGTGCAGAGCGAACCCGAGAGCTCGCAGTCCACCTCGTCCCGGAGACCGCGCTCCGCGAGGTACTTCTCGCAGTAGGCGAGATTCTTCTCGTTGCCCCGCGCGAAGCAGGAACTTCCCATGCAGATGACGATCTTCGGCTTGTTCATGATGCGCCCATTATACCACAAACCGCACGACCGCACCCGGCGGCGGCGCGTCAGGCCGGCGGCTTCCGCCACCAGGCGAGGTATTCGACGTTGCCCTTCTCGCGCCCGCGGATCGGCGATTCCGCGACGCCGAGAAGCGCGAGACCGAGCGTCCGCGTGCCGAAGGCCGAGATGTCCTCCACCACGCGGCGGCGCACGGCGGGGTCGGCGACGACGCCGCCGGGGGCCTGTCCGCGCCCGGCCTCGAACTGGGGCTTGACGAGCGAGACGATTTCGCCGCCGGGCAGCAGGACCTCCGCCATCGGCGGCAGGATCAGCTTCAGGGAGATGAAGCTGACGTCCGTGACGGCGCGCGACGGGCGTTCCGGCAGGTCCGCCGCCGTCAGGTTGCGGGCGTTGAAGTTCTCGCGCACCCACACGCGCGGATCGACGCGCAGCTTGTAGGCGAGCTGGTTCGTGCCCACGTCGACGGCCATCACGCGCGCGGCGCCGTGCTGGAGCATGCAGTCCGTGAAGCCGCCCGTGGAACTGCCCACGTCCAGGCAGACGTGTCCGGCGACGTCCCAGCCGGGGAACGCCGCGAAGGCCCCCTCCAGCTTCTCGCCCCCGCGCGAGACGAAGCGCGGCGGCGCCTCGACGTCCAGCGCGGCGTCCTCCGCGACGGCGCGCCCGGCCTTCGTCTCCACCCGGCCCTCCACGCGCACCTTGCCTTCGAGGACGAGCGCCTGCGCGGCCGTGCGCGAGGCGGCGAGCCCGCGCGCGAAGAGCAGTTGGTCAAGCCGTACCTTCACCTGTCACCTCGCGAGCGACGTGACCTTGCGGATGTCCTCCCTGCGGAAGGTCTGCTGCACGCCGGGGGAGACTTCGAGCGTGAGGTTGCCGAGGAAGTCCCTCTCCACGAGCACGCCGCGGTGGATGCCGCGAATCGTCTCCACCTCGGTGTCCGCCTGGAAGACGCGCGTGAGCCGCACGAAGAGCCGCCCCGTCTCCTTCGCCTTCACGACGACCCGGCGCGAGGCGTCCTGGTAGCCGTCGAGATGGACGTGGATGGCGTGTTCGCCGGCGGACAGCCCCTCCAGCGCGAGGATCTGCGAGCGCGTCGCGTCGCCGCCCGGGCTCCGCGTCGTCCCCACGGCCTTGCCGTCCACGGAAATCTTCGCGCCCGGCGGCGTCGTCGCGACCTCCAGCCGCCCCAGCACGCTTTCAAGGCGGAACTCCTCCGTCTTCACCGCGCCGTTCTCCAGGCGCACCTCGCGCGTCACCGGCGCGTGGCCCGCCAGCTCGATGCGGACCGCGTGGACGCCGGCCGGCAGGGCGGATACCGTGGTCGGCGTCTTGCCCTGGTAGGCGTCGTCCACGAACACCTTCGCCTGTTCCGGCGTGGAGACGACCGTGAGCTTCGCCGGAAGCCCCTTGAGCCGCACGGCGAGCGTGGGCGTGTCGCCGGGCGCGAGGCGCAGTTCGCGCGTCTCGTCCCGGTAGCCCGCCAGGCGGAAGACGACCGTCGCGACGCCCTTGGGCACGTGCGCGAGCCTGACCGGCGTCACGCCGCGCTCCACGCCGTTGACGAACACGGTCGCCCCCGCCGGCTCGGTCGTGCAGTCCACCACGCCCGAATCGAGCGACAGCGTCTCCGTGCGCACGAGCGGACGCCGCCCGTCCGTCTTCACGTCGATGCGCTTCGTCTGGTACCCCGTGAGCGCCAGTTCCAGCACATGGGTGCGTCCGCTCGCGAGCGTCGTCACGAGGAGCGGCGTCGTGCCGAGCGACACCCCCTCGCACCGCACGTCCGCCCCCGCCGGTTCGGTCTTCACGAGAATCAGCCCCTTCTCCTCCGCGAGGGTGAAGCTCTTCTGCACGTAGTCCCCCGCCGCGAGCGTGACGAACGCATCCGCCGGAACGCGGGACGGCGCCTCCACGTGGATCCAGTGCTCGCCCTCCGCGAGGTCGAACACCGAACACGGCGCCGCGCCGCGCACCTGGCCGTCCACCGACACCTGCGCCCCCTCGGGCTGCACCGCCACGTCGAGCCGGCTCGGCGTCTCCTTCGCGCCGGACAGCACCAGCGCGGCGCACGCCGCGCAGAGCGACAGAAACAGTCTTCTCTTCATGTCCATGCCTACCGTTCTCCCTTCTTGAGGCGCCCTTCCACGTCCAGCAGCTTCGCGGCCGCCTCGGCGTGGCGGGCGTCCTTCACGTCCGGCACCAGCTCGCACAGGATGCGCAGCTCGCGCCGCGCCGTCTCCCAGTCGGCAAGGTTAATCGCGCGGTCGGCGAGGAAGCGCTGGTCGCGGTAGCGTTTCTCAAGCGCACGCGCCACCTCGTCGCGCCGGGCGACGAGCGCGCCGTAGTCGGCGGGCTTCGGGTTCACCGTCTCCAGGTAGAAGACGGCCTCCCGGTACTTGGCAAGCGCCTCGGAGAGGTTGCCGTGCTGCACGTCGCGCTCCTCCCACTTGGCGTCGCCCGCGCGGCGGGACTCGGCGCTCATCTCCATCAGCTTCTCAGCCGGGAACTGGATCGCCCAGAGGCCGAGCTCGTTCTTCGAGAACGTCTCCAGGCGTTCCCGCACCGCGCGGAACGCGGGCGGCTCCTGCGTGTTCTCGATGGCCGTCGCGAACACGCGCCCGCCGCGCACCACGGTCAGCGCAAAACTCTTCAGCGTGCCCGCCTCCAGCGGCACGCCCGTGTACTCGGGATCGAGCGCGGCGAGGTCCTGCGCGGACAGGATCCGGTCCAGTTCCTCCAGGGCGTTCGTCGAAAGCGCGGCCGACTTCCGCACATGCCGGTTCTCCTTCGGCACGTCGTCGATCTCGACGGACAGCGTCCCCGCTTCGTCCAGCTTCAGCGCGTAGCGGTAGATGCCCTTCGGCCCGGCCTCGACCTTCTCGAAGCGGAACGCATGCAGGACGGGCCTTTCGGGCGCGAGCGCCTGGACGGCCGGTTCGACGGCCGCGCCGTCCTTCCCGCCGGAGAGGATGAGGGCCGCCGCGCCGACGACGGCGACGACCGCCGCCACCCAGAGGAGGATCCGCTTCGGGGGGACGGGCGCGGCGGCCTCGTCGGCCTCCGCCTCCCGTTCCTCCCCCAGGCCCAAGTCCAGCGCGGGCGCGTCCGCCGTCCCGGCGGCGGCCCCCGGAGGC
>CAKULR010000010.1 GCA_934667295.1 uncultured Kiritimatiellota bacterium | reverse complement strand
GAGCCGCCGGAAGGGACGCGGAACACGAGAGAGAAGAGAGAACAAGGGAGAAGGGCTCGGTTCGCGGCGCGGCGCGGAACCCGCACATGCGGGGGACGCGCAAGCGAAACGAAGCGAAGTTTTTTTCTGAGAGTTTGATTCTGGCTCAGAACGAACGCTGGTAGCGTGGATTAGGCATGCAAGTCGGACGGGATCCGGGGGGTAGCAATATTCCCCGGTGAGAGTGGCGGAAGGGCGAGGAACACGTGGGCAACCTGTCACGGAGGTGGGGAAAACCGCTGGAAACGGCGGCTAATACCGAATGCGGCGCCCGTCGGCATCGACGGAGCGCCAAAGGGGGCGAAAGCTCCCCCTCCCCGAGGGGCCCGCGCACCATCAGCCTGCTGGCGGGGTAACGGCCCACCAGGGCTTACGGTTAGCTGGTCTGAGAGGATGGCCAGCCGCACTGGGACTGAGATACTGCCCAGACTCCTACGGGAGGCTGCAGTCGAGGATCATTTGCAATGGGCGAAAGCCTGACAATGCGACGCTGCGTGGAGGATGAAGGCCCTCGGGTTGTAAACTCCTGTCATGGGGGAACAGGCGACCGGACCCAATACGTCCGGAAGTTGAGTGTACCCCAAGAGGAAGCGACGGCTAACTCTGTGCCAGCAGCCGCGGTAATACAGAGGTCGCGAGCGTTGTTCGGATTTACTGGGCGTAAAGGGCGCGTAGGCGGCGGAGCGTGTCGGATGTGAAATCCCCGGGCCCAACCCGGGAAGTGCGTCCGAAACTGCCCCGCTCGAGGACGGAAGAGGGAATCGGAATATAGGGTGTAGCGGTGAAATGCGTTGATATCCTATAGAACACCGGATGCGAAGGCGGATTCCTGGTACGTATCTGACGCTGAGGCGCGAAAGCCGGGGGAGCAAACAGGATTAGATACCCTGGTAGTCCCGGCCTTAAACGGTGCACGCTCGGGGTGGGGGGACTTCAACCCCCCCGTCCCTCAGCTAACGCGTTAAGCGTGCCGCCTGGGGAGTACGACCGCAAGGTTAAAACTCAAAGAAATTGACGGGGGCCCGCACAAGCAGAGGAGCATGTGGCTTAATTCGATGCAACGCGAAGAACCTTACCTGGGCTTGACATACGGATGCACGGCCTGTGAAAGCAGGCCTCCTTCGAGGGTTCCGTACAGGTGCTGCATGGCTGTCGTCAGTTCGTGCCGTGAGGTGTTTGGTTAAGTCCACCAACGAACGCAACCCCCTTGGCCAGTTGCCAGCGGACGATGCCGGGAACTCTGGCCACACTGCCCGTTCACGCGGGAGGAAGGTGGGGACGACGTCAAGTCAGTATGGCCCTTACGCCCAGGGCCGCACACGTGCTACAATGGCCGGTACAGAGGGACGCGAAGCCGCGAGGCGGAGCCAACCCCCCAGAGCCGGCCCCAGTTCGGATCGGGGTCTGCAACCCGACCCCGTGAAGTCGGATTTGCTAGTAACGGCGCATCAGCTACGGCGCCGTGAATGCGTTCCCGGGCCTTGTACACACCGCCCGTCACATCATGAAAGCCGTCTGCACCCGAAGTCCGGCATCCGTCGGCCTAAGGTGTGGGTGGTGATTGGGATGAAGTCGTAACAAGGTAACCGTTGGGGAACCAGCGGTTGGATCACCTCCTTTCTGAGGAGAAGGGACCGAGAGGTCCCGAAGTTGAGGCGCGCCGAGCGCCGGCCCCAATCCCCCTCTCCGCATCCGTGTTCCGCCTCCCTTCCGACAGGGCCGGGCGCGTCCCCCCCGAGGGGGGCATGGCTCAGCTGGTAGAGCGCCTGCCTTGCACGCAGGATGTCGCCGGTTCGAATCCGGCTGCCTCCACCAACGCCCCTGGGCTTGTAGCTCAGTTGGTTAGAGCGCGTCCCTGATAAGGACGAGGTCACAGGTTCGACTCCTGTCAGGCCCACCACTTCGGCACCATTTTTCGATCCTTGAAAAGCGAGTCTGGAATCAAAGAGAATTGCAACGTAACGAGAGGCGAGAAGTTTCTTGCCAAGCGTATACGGGCGCACGATGGATGCCTTGGCATCACGAGGCGAAGAAGGACGCGGCAGACTGCGATAAGCCACGGGGAGCCGTCAGCGGGCCCTGATCCGTGGATGTCCGAATGGGGAAACCCGCCGCCCGTCATGGGGCGGCGCCTGCGGGTGAATAGATAGCCCGCCAGGAGCTACACCGGGGGAAGTGAAACATCTCAGTACCCCGAGGAGAAGAAATCAAAAGAGATTGCGCGAGTAGTGGCGAGCGAAAGCGCACGACGGCCAAACCGGGGGGCTTGCCCCCCGGGGTTGCGGGACCGGGACGTGGTACCGGGACGGCTAGGCGAACGGCATGGAAAGGCCGGCCGCAGCGGGTGAGAGCCCCGTAGCCGAAAGCCCTACCGGACCTACCGGGATCCCAATTAGGACGGGACACGTGAAACCCCGTCCGAATCCGGGGAGACCACTCTCCAAGCCTGAATACTCCGTGATGACCGATAGTGGACAAGTACCGTGAGGGAAAGGCGAAAAGAACCCCCGCGAGGGGAGTGAAACAGACCTGAAATCGTGCGTCCACAAGCTATGGGAGCGTCTTCGGACGCGACCGTTTGCCTTTTGCATAATGAGTCCGCGAGTCAATCCGTCCGGCAAGCGTAACCGAGAGGGGACGCGAAGCGAAAGCGAGTCCGAACAGGGCGCCCGAGTCGGCCGGATTGGACCCGAAGCCCATGCGAGCTATCCTTGGACAGCGTGAAGCCCCCGTAACGGGGGGTGGAGGCGCGAATCCGTGACCGTTGAAAAGGTCTGGAATGAGCTGAGGATGGGAGCGAAAGACTTATCAAGCTGGGTAATAGCTGGTTCTCTCCGAAATGCCTTTAGGGGCAGCGTCATGGAATGCAACCATCGGATGTAGAGCACTGATCGATCTAGGGTCCCCACCGGGATGCCGAAGTCCGTCAAACTCCGAAGGCCGCTGGCGTCACCATGGCAGCGAGACAGTGGGGGCTAAGCTTCATTGTCGAAAGGGAAACAGCCCAGGACCGCCGAATAAGGTCCCAAACCGACGTTAAGTCACTAAGGCAGTGAGGTCTCTCAGACAGGTAGGATGTTGGCTTAGAGGCAGCCACCATTTAAACAGTGCGTAACAGCTGACTACTCGAGAGACCCCGCGCCGAAAATGATCGGGAGTCAAACGTCGGACCGAATTCGCGGGCCGCCACGCAAGTGGCGGCGGTAGGAGAGCGTCGTGCGACGGGGCGAAGCCGTGCGGGAAACCGGCGGTGGACTTCGCACGAGCGATTATGCGGACATGAGTAACGAAAAACCGGATGGAAATTCCGGTCGCCGGAATCCCAAGGCTTCCCGGGGCAGGTTCGTCCGCCCGGGGTTAGTCGGCACCTAAGACGAGGCCGAAGGGCGTAGTCGATGGACGGCAGGTCAACATTCCTGCACCGACGGGGGTTTAAGCGTGGTTCGGAGAAGGACAGTGGAGGGGGTCAATGGCTATCCCCCGCACGGCCGGGCGACGGCCGGGCGCGGGAGGGGTTCGCCCCTCTTGCTCCATGCGTCCCCGCTTCCAAGAAAAGACCACGTGCACTAACCCGCCGGCCGTACCAAAACCGACACAGGTGGGAGGGTACAAGCATACCAAGGCGCGCGGGAGAAACCTCGTTAAGGAACTCGGCAACATGACCCCGTAACTTCGGGAGAAGGGGTCCTCCGGGGCAATGCCCGGAGGCGCAGCGAAACGGCCCATGCGACTGTTTAACAAAAACACAGCACTCTGCCAACCCGTGAAGGGGAAGTATAGGGTGTGACACGTGACCAATGCGGAAAGGTCAAGGCGAGGGGTCTCAAAGCTCCGAACCAAAGCCCCCGTGAATGTCGGCCGTAACTATAACGGTCCTAAGGTAGCGAAATTCCTTGTCGGGCAAGTTCCGACCTGCACGAATCGTGTAACGATATGGGCGCTGTCTCAACGAGGATCTCGGTGAAGTTGTAGTGCCGGTGAAAATGCCGGATACCCGCAGAAGGACGGAAAGACCCCATGAACCTTTACTGTAGCCTGGTACTGGATTCTGGTCGGATGTATGTAGCATAGCCGGGAGGCTTGGAAGGGGGCTCGTCAGGGCCCCCGGAGCCGCAACGTGAAATACCGGTTTCATCCGGGCGGAGTTCTAACCCCATCCCGTCATCCGGGAGGGGGACAATGCCAGGGGGTCAGTTTGACTGGGGCGGTTTCCTCCCAAACAGTAACGGAGGAGTTCGAAGATCGGCTCAGCACGGTCGGCAATCGTGCGTCGAGCGCAAGGGTAGAAGCCGGTCTGACTGCGACACCGACAGGTGGGGCAGACGCGAAAGCGGGACCTAGTGATCCGGCGCTTCCTCGTGGAAGGGGCGTCGCTCAACGGATAAAAGGTACTCTGGGGATAACAGGCTGATCGCGGCCGAGAGTTCACATCGACGCCGCGGTTTGGCACCTCGATGTCGGCTCTTCGCATCCTGGGGCTGGAGAAGGTCCCAAGGGTTTGGCTGTTCGCCAATTAAAGCGGAACGCGAGCTGGGTTCAAAACGTCGTGAGACAGTTTGGTCCTTATCCTCTGTGGGCGCAGGTGGTTTGAGGGGAGCATTCCCTAGTACGAGAGGACCGGGAATGACGGGCCCATGGTGTTCCGGTTGTCGCGCCAGCGGCATGCCGGGTAGCTATGCCCGGAACGGATAAGCGCTGAAGGCATCTAAGCGCCAAGCCTCCCCCAAGACGAGACCACCCGCCAGAAATGGCCTCAAGCGCGGTCGTAGACCACGACCTCGATAGGCCGCAGGTGCAGGCGCGGCGACGCGTTGAGCCGAGCGGTACTAATCGCGCGTGCGGCTTGGCTTATTTATCGACTTCACCAGAAGGCGGGGCTTCCGCCTCCCGGTGCGTCGCGGTTCTCTTTGGCTCCGGACCACGGCTTTTCTGCCGGTGGCCATGGAGGAGCTGCCATACCCGTTCCCATTCCGAACACGGAAGTCAAGGGCTCCTTCGCCGAGGGTAGTGCGGGACCCGCCCGTGCGAGAGTAGGGCGCCGCCGGCTTTTCCATTTTTTCCGTTCACGTTCCAAGTGGGGCGCGGATCCGCCAGGACCCGCGCCTCCGCATTTTCCGGGGGCGGAGGGGGCGCGGCGGCCGGGCTCCCCCCGCTGGACATCCCGCCCCGTTTGTGCTATGCTTGCGGAAAAACACCCACGGCACGCGATGCCGTCAACCGCGAGGAGGAAACCATGTCGAAGATCCTATTGGCCGAGGATGACGTGTCCGTCCGCGAGGCGATTGTCGCCCTTCTTGAATCCGAATTCCATTCGGTGTGTGCGGTCGGGAACGGTCGGGACGCGCTTGACCGGCACTGGCGCATCCTGCCCGATCTGGTCATTCTCGACGTCATGATGCCGGTGAAGAGCGGGTTCGACGTTTGCCGCGAAATCCGTGCCTCGGACACGTCCACGCCGATTCTGTTCCTGTCCGCCAAGGGCGAGGAAGCCGACAAGGTGCTTGGACTGGGGCTCGGGGCGGATGACTACCTGGCGAAACCGTTTGGTTCGCGTGAATTCCTCGCGCGCGTGGAGTCGCTTCTGCGACGGACGCGGTTGGGTGAATCCCGGTCCGAACGTCTCTCCGAACACGGTTTCCGCCTTGGCACCGCCGTCGTCAAGGGAACCGAACTCACGCTCACGACGGCGGCGGGACGGCGTGTCGCCCTGACGCACCGCGAGTACGAACTCCTGCGCCTCCTGAACCGCCGCGCGGGCGAAGTCGTTTCGAAGGAGGCGGTCATGGACCTCCTCTGGGGCGAGGGGTATCTGCCGAACTCGCGTACGCTGGAACAGCATCTCTACAATTTGCGGAAGAAGGTCGAGGGGAATGGCTTCAGGATCCTGACGGTTCCCCGGTGCGGACTCCGCCTTGAGTTCCTGGACCAGGAACCGTCGGCTGTCTCCGACCTCTAAATTTTTTGACGTTTTTTTAGGGCTGAAACTAAAGAAAGATTTCCCGTTTTGGGGTATCCTATTCGCGTGTTCGGCGGATGGTCCGCACGAACGGAACGAAAGGACACCTCCATGAACGCGACGAAACAGACCGAACAGAACGTTCGCTACCGTGCCACCGACGCCTACATCCATCCCAACATGAAGGGGACGGGAAGCGCCTGCCGCCTTGAACTCCATCCGGCCCATGACGATGTGTCGGGCAGCATCTTCCTCACGCTTGCCGTGCAGAAGACGCTGGGCTCCGGGCAGGGGCCCGGACGGGTCCTCCCGACATTCGACTGGGAGAACAGGCTGGTCGTCAAGCTGGACCGCAGCGACCTTTCGCAGATCCTCCAGGTCCTGCGGGGCATGCAGGAGTCGGCCCGGGACGGAAAGGGGCTGTTCCACCGTTCGGCGCGCGCCTGTACGGTCATCAAGTTCACGCACCAGATCGAACCGCATCCCGGCTACGTCCTCTCGGTTTCGCGGAAGACGGAGGACGGCAAGCTGACGCAGGGCTGGTTCGTATTTGACGTGGACGAGGCGTTCAGCCTCATGCTCACGCTCGAACAGGCCATGCTGTACATCTGCCTGGGCATCCCCCTCGTCCGGCCGTCGCTGGGGGCGCGCTCCGCCTGATTTTGTCCGGCCTCCGCGCGGAGCGGACGGGGTGTAGTTCGTGCCGAAACGTGTCGTTCGTCCTGATATCGCGTTCCAGCACCGCCCGGCAGTCGGCACGCGCGTGCCGGAAACGCCATGTTTTCGGAGGAGTGGAGAAATGGATACGCGAAGCGAGGAACAGTGTGTACGCGACCGGGCGTATGGCGAGCGAAGCGTCGTCCGGGGCCGTTGGGGCGAGAACCTGGCCGTTTCGTTTCTGGCGCGAAGGGGCTGGGTGGTCGTCGGGCGGAACGTACGGCCCTGCGCACGGGACCGGCGGTGCGAGATCGACGCCATCGTGCGTTCGCGCGACCGCCGGACGGTTGTGTTCGTGGAGGTCAAGACGCATGCCCGCAGATCGGCCTGGTCCCGCCTCCTGTGGGGCGTGGACCGGCGCAAGCGGGGCGTTCTGCTGAGGGCCTGTACGAACTGGATTCTGAAGAACAAGTGGCACGGGAACTTCCGGTTCGACGTCGTCGAGGTCTACGGAACGCCGGGCCAGGCGGAACCACCCGAGATCCAGCATGTCGAGAATGTCCGCCTCTTTCCCGCGAAGTGGCGGTTCTGGTAGGGCGGGTGTGCTATAATGTCCGCAATGAAATACGCCGACAACATTCTCATCACGGGGGCCTCCAGCGGAATCGGCGAGGCGCTGGCTCTGGAATGCGCGCGCCGGGGCGCGAAGCACCTGTTTCTGTGCGGACGCGATGCGGGGCGCCTGGAAGGGGTTGCCGCCCGCTGCCGTGCGGAGGGTGCCGATGTGCGGACGGCGGTGCTGGACGTGGCCGACGAGGCGGCCGTGCGCGCCTGGATCGACGCCTGTGACGCCCAGGTGCCGCTTGAGCTCGTCTTCTCGAACGCCGGAATCGGAACGGGCGTCGAGAACGAGGTCAACATCCGCCGGACGTTCGCGACGAACGTGACGGGGAACCTCAACGTCGTGCTGCCGGTTCTTGCGCGCTTCCGGGCCGAACCGAACGGCCGTACGCGCCGCCAGGTCGTGATTACGGCCTCGATCGCGGGATATGCGCCCCTTTCGACCTGCCCGGCCTATGCGGCGACGAAGGCGGCGATGAAGGCGTGGGCGCTCTCCTTTCGCAGATCGCTCGCGCGCGAGGGCATCCGCATGAACGTGGTGTGCCCGGGGTTCATCCGCTCGCGCATCACGGACCGCAACACCTGTCCGATGCCGTTCTTCATGGAGGCGGACCGGGCGGCGCGCATCATCCTGGACCGGGTGGACCGCAACGTCGGCCTGATCGCCTTCCCCTGGCCGATGCGTCTTGCGACCTGGTTCCTGTCCATCTGTCCCTGGCGGCTTGCCGAGTTCATTTCCGGGATCCTGCCGGAGAAGAACGCGGAGGCTTCCAACTGTTCCTTCTAGTCCTGTGGTGGTTGCAAATGGTCATTCTTGGAATTGATACGTCGCTCCGTTCAAGTGGCTACGGGGTGTTGTCCGTCACGGGCTCGCGGATGCGCTGCCTGGAGGCGGGACGGATCCGGAACGCCCCGAAGGCCCCGCTTTCGTCGTGCCTGCGCACGATCCACGCGCGCGTTTCGGAACTGATTGCGCAGTACACACCGGATGTCCTTTCGATCGAAAGCGTCATCTACGGCAAGAACGCGGGCACCATGCTCGTCCTCGGCGAGGCGCGTGGCGCGGTGATCGCGGCGGCGGCGCATGCGGCGTGCCCCATCTACGAATACGAACCGCGCCGCGTGAAGATGGCCGTCTGCGGAAACGGATTGGCGGAGAAGGTGCAGGTGCAGCGCATGGTGAAGACCCTGCTCGCGCTGGAGGAGCTTCCGCAGAACGACGCGGCTGATGCGCTGGCGCTTGCCATCACGCACGCCCATTCGAACTCCCTCCTCGGTATGCGCGAACCCATCTAGATGACACGCGACCTCAAGCTCTATTTTCTGCTGATCTGCCTCCCTGCGGCGATTCTGACGGGACTGGGGCTGGTCTTCCTCCATCGCCAGTCCGCCTCTTCCGCGCTGCGCGAGGGCGAGATGCGCCGTGCGCAGGTCGAGAACCTTGCCGCCTCGCTCCAGGACATCGTGAACGAGAACGGACGGACGGGCGAGGTGGTGCGGGCGGCCCTGTGCCGGTGGGAGGGCGGCGCGGGTGTGCGAAGCCCGGTCGGCGCGTTCACGTGGAGTCCGAAGAACCGCCTGACCTGGTCGACGGGGCTTCGGGAGGGGCGGGTCTGTCCGTTCCCCGCCGGGGTGGGGACGCAGCTTGAGGGGCTGGCGCGGTGGAACGAATGGACGTCCATCGGCAAGAAGCGTGCGCGGCGCGGCCTGATGGAGATCGGCCCGGCGACCGTCCTCTGGGGGCGCGTCGACCAGACGGCCTACGGGCTTGTCTTCGACGGGCATCCGCTCGGCGAGGAGGTCGCGCACGTGGACGCCTGGCTGGTGGGGGGCATCCTCGTGGTGCTGCTGGCCTGTGTGCTGGCGGCGGGGGCGTGGCTGATGGGCCGGGCCGCCGTGAAGGCGCGGCGGGACGACGAGACGAAGACGACGTTCCTCTCGAATTGTTCCCATGAACTGAAGACGCCGCTTGCCGGTATCGGCATTTGGATCGACCTGTTGCAGAGCGGGCGTCTCCAGACGGACGCGAAGCGTGTACATGCCTATGAGGTCATCGCGCGCGAGAACGCGCGCATGCTCCGTCTCGTCGGGAATCTGCTGGATTTCTCGCGGCTCGAACAGGGACGGCGGCGGTACCGTCCTACGTGCCTCGACCTTGTTGCGCTGGCGGAGGAGGTCGTTGAGCTTGTGCGGGGGGATTTCCCCGAACACGGCGTTTCCGTGTGTGCGGCGGGGCCTTGCCGTGCGTGGGCCGATGCGGATGCCGTGAGGCAGATCCTCGTCAACCTGCTGGGGAATGCGGCGAAGTACGCGGCGGCGGGCGGTCGCGTGGAGGTGGTGGCGAGGATGGAGGAGGGGCGTCCCTGTCTGGCCGTGCAGGATCGCGGCCCCGGACTGTCGTTGGAAGAGCGGGCGCATGTGTTCGACCGCTTCTATCGGGCGGACGATGCCCTCAACTCGCGTTCGGGCGGTCTCGGACTGGGCCTTTCGATTTCGCGCGCCCTCGCGCAGGACATGGACGGGACCCTTTCCGTCGCCGCGCGCCCGGGCGGCGGCTGCATCTTCACGCTGGAACTCCCGCCGGACGACGGGGGCGGGGCGTTGGATGGGAGAAGAGGAGAAGACCGGAATGATCGACCTGCATTGCCATAGCACGTGTTCGGATGGAACCTGCACGCCCGAGGAACTGGCGGAGAGGGGGCGTGCGTTCTCGGCCTTTGCGCTGACGGACCACGACAACTGCGAGGGCTGTGCGCGCTTCCTCGCGGCGTGCCGAGGCCAGACGGGGCTGCGCCTCGCGGGCGTGGAGCTTTCCGTCGAACCGGGGGAGGGCTATTCCAAGTTCCACCTCCTCGGGTTGGGGATCGACCCCGCCTCCCCGCGCTTGAATGCGTTCCTCGACACGATCCGCGCGGGGCGGAACGAGCGGAACGGGAAGATTGTCGCGCGCCTGGCCGAACTGGGCATGCCCATCGCGGAGGAGGAACTGCTCAAGTACGCGAACGGCCGGATCGTCGCCCGTCCGCACATCGCCCGCGTCCTCATGGACCACGGATGGGCGACCAGCGTGAAGGATGCGTTCGAACGGTTCCTCGGGGACGGGAAGCCCGGCTACGTCACGCGCTACCATCCCTCCCAGGCGGAGGCCATCGAGGTCGTCCATGCCGCAGGGGGCGTGGCCGTGATGGCGCATCCACGGTATTGGACGCAGGACTTCGACCGTCTGCGGGCCGGCCTTCTGCGGCTGAAGGACCTCGGGCTCGACGCCGTGGAGGCGGTGTACGGCGCGAACCTGCCGGAGGAGACGGTGGAACACCTGCGCATTGCCCGCGAGCTGGGGTTTGCCGTGACGGCGGGAAGCGACTTCCACGGCGCGAACAAGCCCACGATCGCGCTCGGCATGGCGACCGACGACGATGCGGCGTTCCTCGCCCCGTTCCGCGCGTGCCTCGCGAAGAGGGGGCATTGGATGGATTGAAGTTGCGGCGGACCTATGGTACACTACACGGCCATCAAAACCGCGAAGGCGGTGTCCGGAGAACCTCCGCGACGGTGCGGAGTGCCGAAGGTGTAACTCCCCGAAAAGGGTCGGGGACGATCTCTCAGGCAAAAGGACGGAAAGGCAAGGATAAAAAACGATGCAGGCGGCCACATGGCTGGATACGTTCACGAACTACGTGAACCTGGTTGACGACAAGGTCTGGGGAACTTCGTTCGAAATCGCCGGATTCCCGGTTCCCCTTCTGATCATCCTGATTCTCTTCGGCGGAATCTGGCTCACGGTCCGCCTCGGCGGCATGCAGTTCATCCAGCTGCCGCGTGCGCTCAAGTACATGTTCAAGAACGAGAAGGTCGAACATGGCGCGAAGGGCGAGGTCTCCAGCTTCGGCGCGCTCTGCACGGCGCTCTCGGCGACGATCGGCACGGGCAACATCGTCGGCGTCGCGACGGCCTACGTCGCGGGTGGCCCCGGCGCGATCTTCTGGATGTGGCTCGCCGCGCTCTTCGGCATGGCGACGAAGTACTCCGAGGGCCTGCTCGCCGTCAAGTACCGCGAGCACGACGAGAAGACCGGGCACGTCCTGGGCGGGCCGTTCTACTACATCGAGCGCGGCATGGGCCCGAAGTGGAAGTGGCTCGCGTGCCTCTTCGCGTTCTTCGGCGTGCTCGTGGGCCTCTTCGGCATCGGCACGTTCACGCAGGTGAACTCGATCTGCGGCTCGTTCAACACGTTCTTCAAGAGCTACATCGACACGGCGGACGTCCACAACTTCACGATTCTCGGCAACAGCTACTCATGCGCGACGATCTTCGGCTCGATCCTCCTCGCGTTCATGGTCGGCATGGTCGTGATCGGCGGCCTCAAGCGCATCGCGAAGGTGAGCGAGAAGGTGATTCCGCTCATGGTCGTCCTCTACGTCGCGTTCTCGCTCGTCCTCGTCTTCTGCAACCTCGGCAAGATCCCGGCGGCGCTCGGCACGATCGTGAAGTCGGCGTTCGGCTTCCAGGCGGCGGCGGGCGGCGCGCTCGGCGCGGTCATCGTGGCGATGCAGAAGGGCATCGCGCGCGGCATCTTCTCGAACGAGGCGGGCCTCGGCTCCGCTCCGATCGCGGCGGCGGCGGCGCAGACGAAGGAGCCCGTGCGCCAGGGCCTCGTCTCGATGACGGGCACGTTCCTCGACACGATCATCGTCTGCTCGATGACGGGCCTCGCGCTCACGATGACGAACCAGCCGATCTCGGCCGAGTCGTTCAAGGGCGTCTCGGAACTCTACAGCGCGAGCGCCGCGACCGGCGCGGCGGCCACGATGAAGGCGTTCGCCGTCGGCATCCCGTTCCTGCCGGCGATCGTGACGGACGCGCTCGTGATGGTCTCGCTCGTCCTCTTCGGCTTCACGACGATCCTCGGGTGGGACTACTACTCGGAGCGCTGCCTCGAATACCTGACGAATGGACGGATGGGCCCCGTCCTCGTCTACCGCTGGCTCTACATCGCGGCCGTCTTCATCGGCCCGTACATGACGATCTCGGCCGTGTGGGGCATTGCGGACATCGTCAACGGCCTCATGGCCGTGCCGAACATGATTGCGCTCCTCGCGCTCTCGGGCGTCATCGTGGCGGAGACGAAGAGCTACTTCAAGCGTCTCAAGGCCGGCGAGATCAAGGAGTGACCCGCATCGGGAAGACGGCGTGGGAACGGGCGTGACCGAGGTCGTGGGCGGGATCATCCGCCGAGGCGGGAAGTTCCTCCTCGGGCGGCGTCCCGCCGGCAAGGCGCAGGCGGGCTGTTGGGAGTTCGTGGGGGGAAAGCTGGAACCCGGCGAGACGCCCGAACAGGCGCTCGTGCGCGAGTGCCGCGAGGAAATCGCCCTCCCCGTCGTCAACCTGCGGACGCGGACCTCCGTCACCCATGCCTATCCCGATCGGACGATCCACCTCACGCTCCTGGATTGCGAACCGGCGGAAGGGGCCGAGGCGACGGCGCTCGAACATGCCGAGCTTGGCTGGTTCACGGCCGGGGAGGCTCGGCGGCTCGACTTCTGTCCGGCTGACCGTGTGGTGCTGCCGCTGATCTTCGGAGCCGCCGCCGAACGGGGCGTGGAGCGGCCAGCGGCGGGCTAGGGGGGCTGCATTTATGCTATACTGTGCGCATGAAAGCGAATAGATTGATGGTCGTGGCGGCGCTCTGCCTTTCCCAGGTCGTGGGGGCGGCGCCTTTCAGGGACGGTGACCGGGTCGTGTTCTGGGGCGATTCGATCACGCACGGCGGCTTCTACGTGAAGATGCTCGCCGACTTCTACCTGACGCGCTATCCCGACCGCGCCGTGCGGTTCTACAACGCGGGTGTCGGGGGCGACAACGCGGGGGCCGCGCGGACGCGCTTCGAGGAGGATGTCCGCCGCCGGGACCCCACCGTCGTCACGCTCATGTTCGGCATGAACGACTCGTGGCGCGACATGTACAGCCCCGCGCGGATGTCCGACCCGAAGTACCGGGCGCAGGTCCCCGCCCGCGAAAAGGCGTGCTACGCCAACTACACGAACAACCTGACGAAGCTCGTGCAGGGCCTCCGCGCGGAGACGCCCCGGGCGCGGCTCATGTTCCTCACGCCCACGCCGTACGACGAGACGGCCGTGCAGAAGGGGCCGGACGCGAAGCCCGCGCTGAAGGGCACGGTGGCGGCGCTGAAGCGCTTTGCGGACTTCGGGAAGGCGCTCGCCGCCGAAACCGGGAGCGAGGTCGTGGACTGGAACACCGCCTACCAGAACCTCGTCGTCGCCGAGCAGCGGCGGAATCCCGCGTTTTCGTTCGTGCGCCCGGACCGCGTCCACCCCGCCGCGCCCGGCCACCTCTTCATGACGTACGAGTTCCTGAAGGCGCAGGGCGCGACGAATCCCGTCTCCGCCGTCACCGTCTCCGCGAAGGACGGCGCCGTGGCGCGGCGCGTCAACGCCGACGTGAGTGCGTTCGCCAAGACGGCGGATGGCTGTGCGTTCACGGTCCTTGAACGGGCCCTCCCCTGGCCCATCCAGAAGGACGCCGAGGCGGCGCTGCCGCTCGCGCGCATCCTGGAGGACCTGAACCGCGAGACGCTGGCCGTCACGGACCTGGAGAAGGGCGCCCGCTACGCGCTCCTCATCGACGGCGAGGAGGTCGGCACGTGGACGGCGGGCGAGCTCGGCTTCGGCGTCAACCTCGCGATGAACCCGAAGACGCCGCAGTTCAAACAGGCCGCCGCCGTCGAGCGCGCGAACGCCGAACGCTGCGCAATCGAGCGGAACGAGCTTCGCATGTTCGCCGCGTCCCGCTGGTACCTGCGTCTGCGCCACGTGGACCCGGACGACTTCGCGGCCGTCCGGGCCCACTACGACGGCCTCAAGGACAAGACCGGCTACTTCGAGCGCCGCCTTCCCGACTACATCCGCGACTACGGCAAACGCGCCGCGCTGGAGCGTGACCAGGACGCGCGCTGGGCGGAGCTCCTGAAGCTGCGCACGCCGAAGCCCCACCGCTACGAGCTGAAGCGCCTCCCGGCGGTGGATCCCGACGCCGCGCCCCGGAATCCCTCCGTGCGCCACATCCAGCGGACGATGAAGGCGATGGCGGAATCGACGGCGGCGCGCCCCGCGCACGTGCGCATCCTCTTCTACGGGCAGTCCATCGTCGGCCAGCACTGGTCGCGCCAGGTGATGGAGGAGCTGACGCGGCGCTACCCGACGGTGAAGTTCGAGGTGCAGAACCGCGCCATCGGCGGCTACGGGGCGGAACGCCTGAGCCGCACGGCGGAAAGCGACCTCTACCCGTTCTATCCCGACCTCCTTTTCTTCCACGACTACGGCAGCCTCGCGAAGTACGAGGAGATCGTGAAGAAGGTGCGCGAGACGACGACCGCCGAAATCATCCTCTGGTCCAGCCACCTCTCGCGCGGACAGCGCCCGCGCGAAATGCTCGCCGAACGCGACGCGCGCACGAAGACGATCGCCGACATCGCGGCGCGCTACGGCACGATGTACGTGGACCTCAACCGGAAATGGTGCGAGATGCTGGTGCGGAACGGCTGGGCCGAATACGACCTCCTGGCGGACGGCATCCACATGGACCGCAAGACGCCCGCGCTCGACCTCTACGCGCAGTTCATCTACGAGGACATGGCGCGTCTGCCGGGCGCGGAGGCCGAGCCATCCGTGAACGGCTCAATCGAAACGATCCCCCTCGACGATCCGCGCGTGAAGGTCGCCGCCGACGGTTCGCTCACGCTCGCGTTCACGGGCAACCGCGTGGTCGCGGTGTCGGACGGAACGGGCGTGGCGGGCGCGACCGGCACGCTGGCCCTGGACGGACGGAATCCGGCGACGTTCCCGGAACTGTGGTACACGACGCGCCCGGGGACGGGTCCGATGTGGATGCCGTTCGTCGACCACGTGGACATCGACGCGCCGGCGGTAGCGGAGGACTGGACGCTCACCTTCCTGGAGGGGACGAAGCCGGACGCCAACCCGATCATCTACTCCGTCGTCGGCAGCGTGACGGGCCCGGACGGCACGGGGAACACGCGCGAACGCTTCCGCTCGAAGTCCGGCCGCGCGGTACTCGACCCGAAGGACATCAACTGCGTGTGGCAGTACAGGTACGCGAAGAAGGAGGCGAAGCCGGGCTTCCAGGTGAAGTGGCAGACGAAGCCGCTCTTCGCCGCGCCCTACGTCCCCGCCGCCGCCGGGGCGCGCACGACGCTCGTGCAGAACTGCGCGAACGGGCCGCACACGCTGACGCTCACCGCGAAGGGCGGCCGCCTCGGAATCGGCGGCTTCATCGTTTCCGCGCCGCGCCGCTGAAAGATGGACGTGGATCCGCACAAGAAGCTCCTCTACCTGCACGGCTTCGCCTCCTCGGGCGCGAGCGGCACCGTGGCGTTGCTGCGGCATGCGTACTGGGACCGCCGGAAGACGGACAAGGTCGTCGTCCTGGCGCCCGACATCCCCGTCGACCCGGCGGAGGCGCTGCCGATGCTGAAGCAGTTGTCCGCGCGCGAGCAGCCCGCGCTCATCGTCGGCACGTCGATGGGGGCGATGTACGCGCAGCAGCTGCGCGGTTTCGAGCGCATCTGCATCAACCCCTTCTTCAGCATGTCGAAGCTCTACTCCCGCCTTTCGGTGGGGCGGCACAAGTGGCTCAATCCCCGCCGGGACGGCGCGCTCACGTTCCAGATCACGAAGGAGATCATTGCCCACTTCGCCGAGATGGAAGCGCACCAGTTTGATGGCCTGGACGAGGTGGACCAGCTTTTCTGCCACGGGCTCTTCGGCGATGCGGACGAGTTTGCCGTCGAGGCGCGGCCGATCTTCGAACGGCACTATCCCGGTATGTCGCAGACCTTCGAGGGCGGCCACCGCATGAACGCCGATCTCGTTCACGCCGTCCTCTTCCCCTTCATCGATTCGCTCGGCGTCCTGTAGGAAGGCGAACGATGATGGGAATGGGAGGCCGCACGTTGTTTTTTGTTCTGGCCGCTTCGCTTGCCGTACAGGCCGACGTGCAGGTGCGTGCGCTGTCGGGCGCGGGCGTCGCGATGCGGCGGGCCGTGATCGGCGTCAACCACCTCGCCTACGGTCGGGACGGCTACGGGCTGCTGCTCCCCGGCACGCCGACGGTCGATCCGGCCCTCGTCGCGATGCAGCGGGAGATCGGCTTCGGTTCCCTGCGCTATCCGGGCGGCTGCGGCGGTACGCATCCGTTCTCCTGGAAGAAAAATGCCGGGCTTGAGGGCACTTGTCGGGCTCTGGGCGTCACCGCGTTCATGGACATGTGCGAGCGCGTCGGGGCGGACCCGATTCTCGGCGTCTCCTCCCATCGCGGGACGCCCGAGGAGGCCGCGCAGTACGTCGAGTTCCTGAACGCCCCGGCCGACGACGCGCATCCGTGGGCGCAGAAGCGCGCCGCGCACGGCCGCCTCCGTCCCTACGCCGCGCGCTTCTTCGAGTACGGCAACGAGACCTACCACGGCACGCATCCTGGGAAGGGCGAGCCCCGTCGGCAGATCCGTCCCGAGGACTACGCCGAGAACTACCTGAAGTTCCGGGCCGCGATGAAGGCGGCCGACCCGAAGATCCTCCTGGGCGCCGTCCTGACCGCGCAGGGAAGCGGCTGGAACCGGCGCGTGCTGGCGCGGATCGGCGGCGTCGCCGACTTCTTCGTGCGGCACACCTATTGCGCGGTGCCGGAACGCACGACGGAGGACGGCTACCTGTCGCTCTTCCTCGACCGGCGCAGGGACCTTGAGAAGATGCTGGCGGATCAGGTCGCCGAGATCGGGTGTCCCGACGCGAAGCTGGCGATCACCGAGTTCAACGCGACCCTGTCCCACCACCGCACGCTCAGCGCGGCGCTCGTGAACCTTGAGACGCTGATGGTCCTTGCCGCCGACCGGCATGTCGTCCATGCCGACTACTGGCAGTTCGTGAACGAGGCGTTCGGCATGGTGCGTGGCACGACGGGACACTTCGTGAAGCGCCCCAACGCCTGGGCTTTCGAACTGTACGCGCGCTACACGCTCGACACGCTGCTGCCGGTAGAGATCGATGACCCACAGGCCGCCGCGCGCCCCCAGGCCGTCCTCGACCCGGAGATCGCGGCCGCGTTGGGACGGAACTTCGCCGAGGGCGTGCGGTTCGGCTACGGCGGCGGGAAGCGGACGACGGACGCGGGGACGGCCACGACGTACGCCTACGACGACGGAACGCATGTGTTGCGGTTCCTGGATGACCGGGCGATGAACTTCTTCCATCTCCAGGCGCGCATCGGGAACCTCCCCAAGGGCGACCGCTGCAACTGGAAGGTCTCCTGCCGGATGCGCGTCGAGGACATGGCGGGCGAGGACGTCAACCTCGACGTCACCGACGGGCGCGGCTGGACGGCGACCCATAGCGCGGCAGCGCTGCCGTCCGTGGGCTCGCCGGACTGGATCGCGGTCTCGGTCGTCTACCGTCCGCTCATCGACAACCCGGGTTCGCTGATCCTCCGCTTCCGCCGCGACGGCGCGGGCGCGCGCGGGACGGTCTTCGTCCGCGACCTGCGCGTCGAGGCGGTCGCGAGGGAGACGCCGTGTGCGTCGCCCATCGTCGGACAGCTCTCCGTCGGGAACGGCGGCACGTCGGCCGCGCTCCTGCTCATCAACCGGTCGCTTTCTTCGCGCGACGTCCAGTTTAACATCAATCACATCCCCGGCTTCACGGGCCGGGGCGCGGTGGTTTCATCCGAGGTCCTGACGGGACCAAACGCCTACGCGACCAACGAGGAGAACCCCGATACCGTCAAGCTCGTCCCGTTCACGCCAACCGTCCGCACGGGTTGCCTCATGGCCACCCTCCCTCCCCACGCAGCCGTCGCCTTCCGCTTCGAATAGACGTTTACTTGGTACAAATGGTCCAGCACGCGGCCCGGCACGCGAAGTACCCGCGCCGCCCTCGGCGCGTGGCGTCCGAACGGATTCGGCCCACAGTACCATGCGCCGGGAGGGACGCGCTCCGTCGCGTCCGTCCCCCCCCCCCCCCATTCTCACCACAGAACACACAGAAGCCGCTTCGCGGCAC
>CAKULR010000009.1 GCA_934667295.1 uncultured Kiritimatiellota bacterium | reverse complement strand
CCCGTGGGCGTATTCGGTGGCGTCTTCGTGTGCGCGGCGCGCCGAGGACGTCGCGCCCTACCAGTGGGTACAGCGCGCCCCGCCCTGGTCCGGTGGCCGCAATGAATTGCGGCCCTCCCGGTGTGTGTCCTACGGGGGGGGGGCGTTACGTTTGGTGATTTTGCAGTTGCGGGGCGGAGGGGATTTTGGTAAACTACTTCCTCGTTCGGCGAGATAGCTCAACGGTAGAGCATCAGAATCATAATCTGCTGGTTGAGGGTTCGAATCCCCCTCTCGCCACCATTCCAAAGGCCACCGCGTGTGCGGTGGTTTTTGCTTTTCGGATTACGGCAGGAACTTCGAGTCCATCGGCATCTTTCACGGCGGGGCCGCGCGCAAGTACGAGGCGCCGCGGCAGGGTGTGTTCGCCGGCGGCGCGGGGCGGGTGGAGCTGGCGGCGGGACGCAACTTCGAGACGGCGCTTCGGGACCTTGACGGGTTCGCGCGCATCTGGCTCGTGTTCGTCTTCGACCGGAACGGCGACGGGTGGCGTCCGACGGCGCATCCGCCCGTGACGGCGCCGGGCGTTCCGCGCGTGGGCGTCTTCGCGTCGCGCGCGCCGTACCGCCCCAACCCGATCGGGCTTTCCTGTGTGCGCCTCGTCGCCGTCCACGGGCGCGTCGTCGAGGTCGAGGAGGCGGACCTGCTGGACGGGACGCCCATCCTGGACATCAAGCCGTACATTCCGGCGGCGGACGCCTTCCCCGGCGTGAAGGCGGGCTGGGTGGACGCCCAGGACCATTGGCGCGTCGTCGCCACGGCGACGTTCGAGGCGGCGGCCGCGTGCGTGCACGCGGCGGGCGGGCAGGACCTCCTCGCGACGGCGAAGCTGCAGTTGGCGGGGGAGCCGTTCGACGCCTCGCGGAAGCGCGTGGCGCGCACGGGGGCGGACACGGGGACGTTCTCGGTGCGGATGTTCCGGCTGGACTTCGCGGTGGACGAGGCGGCGCGCGTGGTGACGCTGCTCGGCATCCGGAGCGGCTACACGGCGGCGGAGCTTGCGGCGGCGGACGATCCGTACGCGGACAAGGCGGTCCACCGGGCGTTCGTCGCCGCGCAGGCTAGATGAACCTGAGGATGGTGGGCGTCACGTCCACAAGGGACTTCACCTGGGCGCGGATCTCGGCCTCGCGGGGGCCGAAGGCGATGAAGGGGACGGGGTTGCGGGTGTGGCCGCGCTCGTTCATGGCCTCGATGTTGCCGTGGTCGGCGGTCATGAGGAGGGTGATGCCGGCGGCCTCGGTGAAGCGGACGAGGGGGGCGAGGAAGCGGTCGTAGGTGCGCAGGACGGAACAGGCGCGGTCGTAGTCCATCGAGTGGCCCGAGACATCCGTCTGGAAGAACTCGTAGAGGGTGAAGTCGTGGGCGCGGGCGAGGTTGAAGAGGTGTTCGGCGGCGTCCTCGGGGGTGACGAGGGGAACGTCGGGGTAGCGGTCCTGGATGGTCTCGCGCGTGAGGTCCTGCATGACGGCCTGGTCGTCGAGGAGGTCGCCCAGGGTGGAGACCACCTCGGGGGTGGTGAGGGCCATCACGGTGGTGACGCTCTTGAAGCGGCGGGGGACGAGCTCGGCGGCGGATTCGACGAGGTAGGCGTCGGCGAACTTGACGCGCTTGCCACGGGCCTTGAGCTGGAGGAAAAGGTTGTCCTCCTCGATCTTCCGGCGCAGTCCGGGGCCGGGGAAGCCCTCGCAGTGGCGGCCCATGAAGAGGGGGGCGTTCACGCCGGTGAACATGGTGGCCTGTCCGGTGGCGGACTGCGGAAGCCCGTCGACCGAGAGACAGGCGTCGATGGGCACGCTGTGCCGCTCGATGAGGCGGCACAGGGCGGGGCAGACCTCGGGGTTGACGGGGTTGTCCGCCGCCGGTTCCCGTAGGCCGACGCCGTCGATGAAGAGGAAGAGGATCTTCACGTGGTCTTGGCGGGGAGCGCGGGAAGGGCGCAGCCGGCCTCCTTCATTTCGGCCCGGAGCGTGTCGAGGGACTTCTGGTCGTCCTTGGCCTTTTCGTGCGCCGTGGCGAAGTAGCGCTTCGCCTCGGCGAGGTAGGCGTCGGCCTGCGCGGCGTCGCCCAGTTCGCGGCTCATCTTCGCGCAGCGCACGTAATTGCGGGCGACGACCCAGTCGCGGGAGTAGACGATGCCCGTGGTGGGATCGCAGTCCTCGAAATCCTTCTGCTCGTCGGAGAGCATGAACGCGCCGAACGCGAGCAGCTGCTTGACGGCCTCCTTCCGGTCACCGGCCTCCATGGCCTTGTGGGCGCGGAGCTTGGCGGCGGTGCCCTTGCACCAGCCGGGCGAACGCTTGGGCACGCCCTCGCCCTCCAGGTAGGCGATGGCACCGTCGAAGTCGCCGGAGAGGAAGAAGCCGTCGAGGCGGCGTTCGCGGAGGGCGTTCGCGGCGGGCTCGGAGAGGACGTTCCGCTTGAGGAGCCTGTCGGAAAAGGCGAGGAGTTCCTTCAGGCGGGCGGCGTCCGCCGGCTTCGCGCCGCCGTCGCCCGCGAAGCGGATGAACTGGTCCTCGGTAAGCTGGCCGATGTAGTCGTAGGGCACGGCGGTGAGCATCCCGCAGCGCAGGGTCCAGAAACGCCAGGGACTCGCCGAACCGTCGGCGGCGGGAACGAACCAGGTGTGGAGCGCGGTCTCGTCGGCCAGCTTCACCAGGACGGGCAGGACCGCCTCGGGCGCACAGGCCCGCAGCGCCGTGCCCGCCTCCTTGCGCGAGGCGCGGCGGGAGTCGGGCGTGTCGCGCCGCGACCAGGCGCAGGAGACGGCGCCGACGGCGAGGGCGGCCAGGACGAAGACGAGGCAGACGGGTAGAGCGACTTTTTTCAGCATGGCAGATTCCTTTAATCCTACTGGTGCAATAGTATAGTCTGAATTGGCATTTGACGCAAGGGGGTTCGTGCGGTATCATATACGCCCATCCACGGCGGCGGAGGGTTTTCCGCGCGCGGGCAAAGAGAAGAGGAAGCAAGATGAAAGAAGTCGGAGTTGGCATCCTGGGGTTCGGCACGGTCGGCGCGGGCGTGGCGGAGGGGCTTCTGCGCAACCGCAGGGTCATGGCCGAGCGCCTGGGCGTGGACGTGGTGCTGCGGAAGATCGCGGACCTGGACATCACGACGGACCGCGGCGTGGCGGTGGATCCGGACGTGCTGACGACGGACGCGCAGGGCGTCATCGCCGACCCGTCCGTCCAGATTGTCGTCGAGACGATCGGCGGCACCGGCATCGCGAAGACGTTCGTCCTCGCGGCCCTCAACGCCGGGAAGGCCGTCGTCACGGCCAACAAGAAGCTCCTCGCCGAATACGGCAAGGAGATCTTCGACACGGCCGCGAAGAACGGGGTGGACATCTACTTCGGCGCCTCCGTGGGCGGCGGCATCCCGATCATCCGCGCCGTGCGCGAGGGCCTTGCCGGCAACGAGATCCAGCAGATCCACGGCATCCTCAACGGCACCTGCAACTACATCCTCACGCGCATGGAGAACGAGGGGCGTCCCTTCGACGAGATCCTGGCGGACGCCCAGAAGCTCGGCTACGCCGAGGCGGATCCCTCGCTCGACATCGACGGCTTCGACACGGCGCACAAGGCCTGCATCCTCAGCGCCCTCGCCTACGGCTTCCAGCCGTCGCTCGACCAGGTGCAGGTGGAGGGCATCCGAAACCTCTCCGGCAAGGACGTGCGGTACGCGGCCGACTTCGGCTACCGCATCAAGCTGCTCGCGGTCGTCGCCAAGCACGATGCGGACATCGAGGTGGGCGTCCACCCCACGCTCGTTCCCTTCGACCACATGCTCGCGAGCGTGAACGGCGTCTTCAACGCCGCGATGGTGCGCGGCGACATGGTGGGCGACACGATGTTCTACGGGCGCGGCGCCGGACGCCTCCCCACCGCCTCCACGGTCGTGGGCGACATCGGCGACATCGCCCGCAACATGGCCCACGGCGAGGTGCGCTACGCGCGCGCCGTGCCGACCTACGGCGAGGGCGTGACGAAGCTCCGCGCGCCGGGCGACATCGTGAGCCGCTTCTACCTGCGCTTCAACGTGGCGGACAAGGCGGGCGCCTTCGGCACGATGACGACGATCCTCGGGCGGAACGGCGTCTCCATCTCCGCCGCCGCGCAGAAGACGGCGAACGTGGACGAGAAGGGCTTCGTGCCCGTCGTCGTCCTCACCCACCCCGCGCCCGCGAAGGCGGTGGACGCCGCGCTCGCCGAGATCTGGGAGACCGGCATCCTCAACGAGTCGCCCGTCAAGCTCCGCATGCTCTAGGACGCGGGACGCCATGCGAAACGAGAAGCACAAGGGCCCCCGCGAGCTCTGCACCGGCGGCGAGTGGATCTACGGACGCAACCCCGTCATCGAGGCGCTGCGCGCCGGGCGGCGCACGTTCAGCGAGGTGGTCCTGCCGCCGCCGGACAAGAACGAGGCCGACGAACTCGCCGCCATCCGCGCCACCGCGCGCGAACGCAACATCGTCGTGCGCACGGAGGACCGCAGGCGCCTCGACCTGCTCACGCGCGGCGGACACCACCAGGGCGTGGCGCTCAAGACCTCGGGCTACCCCTACGTCGCCTTCGAGGACATCCTTGAAGACGTCCGCGCCGACGAGGGCGCGACCGTCGTCGTCCTCGACCACCTTGAGGATCCCCAGAACGTCGGGTCCATCCTCCGCACCGCCTGCGCGATCGGCGCGACGGGTGTGATCCTGCCCGAGGACCGCGGCTGCGGCGTGACGCCCGCCGCCGTGCGCGCCTCGGCGGGCGCGAGCGAATACCTCAAGGTCGCCCGCGTCGTCAACCTCGTGCGGGCGATGAAGCAGCTCCAGGAGGCGGGCATGTGGTTCACCGGGCTCGTCTGGGGCGAGGACGCGAAGACCTACACGGAAATCGACTTCAAGGGCCGCGCCGGACTCGTCGTGGGCGCGGAGGGGAACGGCATCACGCGCCTCGTGCGCGAGACGTGCGACTTCATCGCGGTGCTGCCGATGCCGGGCGAGATCGAGTCCCTCAACGCCGGCGTCGCCGCCGCCGTGTGCATGTACGAAATGCTGCGCCAGCGGAGCTGATGTGCCGCGTCCCTCCCGCAGGGGCTCTGGACGCAATGTACCCGCGCCGCCTCGGCGCGTGGCGTCCACCTGACGCGCCGCTGGACGGCTTCATCTTTTCCTAACAGGATATTCGCATACTCTTCATGTGACCTTGACGTGTCGCTCACGCCGATTTTCCATAATCTGCGGCGACATGACACAACAAGGAGAACACATGAAGAACATGAAGAAACCCGCCGGACGGCGGCAGTTTGGCTTTGCGGCGGCGGCCTTCTTCTCCGCGACGGTCGCGTGGGGCGCGACGAACGGGATGGAACGCGTGGTCAAGGTGGGGGCGGACCTCCGCCTGCGCTACGACGTCACGCAGGGGCTCCCGAACAACAAGCGTGGCGAGGATCCGCATTCGGACTACGCGCGCATTCGGATCCGTCCGTGGATTGACGTCGGTCCCGAGAACTGGGGGCTCTACGCGCGGCTCGCGGACGAATTCCGCTACTACCGTCGTCCCGAGTCGAAGAGCCGCAAGCAGCGCTTCCCGGATGTCGTCTTCATCGACAACCTCTACTGGCGGCAGAAGGGGCTCTTCGACTTCCTCGATTTGCGCATCGGCCGTCAGGACATGGCGTTCGGCTCGAAGCGCGTCATTTCCGACGGTACCGGCGGCGACGGTTCGCGCTCGGCCTACTTCGATGCCGTGCGGCTCACCGCGCACTTCGACGATGCCCGCACGCTTGATGCCTTCGCGCTCTTCTGCGCCCACGACGACTGGCTGCCGACACTCGGCAAGGAGCATGAAAACGGCAAGAAGCCGCACCACTACGACATGAGCGGTTACGGACAGGATGAGTTTGGCGCGGGCCTCTACTACCAGGACCGCTCGAACAAGTCGTTCGGCTGGGACCTCTACTACGTCGCCAAGCAGGAGATGCGCGGGCACAAGGCCAAGTACCGTTCCGAGGGGCGCAACGTCCAGACGCACACGGCCGGCTTCCGTCTGTTGCCGCAGTTCACCGAGGCCCTTTCGGGAGAACTGGAGGGTGCCGTCCAGGCGGGCGACAACGATCTCCTCGCCGGACAGGGCTATGCGGGCCTCACCTACAAGGCGAAGCATGGGGCGAAGCCGTACCTGACGGGCGCCGTGTGGGGGCTCACGGGCGATGCGGACGGTGATCGCGGCTCACACGCCTGGCATGCGGTCTTCAACCGCGAGACGGGTCTCGGCGAATCGGTTGCGCCGATGTACAACAAGTACGACTACACGAACCTCCTCTACCCGCACCTCGCGGCGGGCTGCAAAACGGGCGACGCCGCGTCGCTCAAGGTCCAGGCGGGTCCGCTCTTCGCGCCGGTCTCCGAACACCGCGCCGCAGGCGGCGACGCGGGGAACTACCGTGGCCTCTACGCGCAGCTGCGCTACGAGATCAAGCTCGGCCGCCTGACCGGCAGCGACTGGCTGAAGGGCGGCGCGCTCTCCTTCCAGGGCGAATACCTCGGGAAGGGCAACTACTTCGACGAGGGGGACCGCAACCCGGCGCTCTTCGGGCGCGTCCAGCTCGCGTGGAAGTTCTAGCGCGGATCGCCCAGGGGCGGGAGGGACGCGCTCCGTCGCGTCCGCATCCTCCGATGGGCGGTGGAAAACGGTTTACGGTAAACAGGAAAACAGACAAGGAAAGGAAAACGAACATGAACAGGATCAAGATTGGAAAGACGGTCGTGGCCGCTGCCCTGTGCGCGGCGGCGTGGACGGCGGGGGCCGCCGAGCGGATCGAGCTGAACGGCGCGGGCGGAAGCTTCCCGGCGCCGCTCTACCAGGCGTGGGCGTATGCCTACACGCAGGAGGGGACGGGCGCGAAGGTGAACTACCAGTCCGTCGGCTCCTCGGCGGGCATCAGCCAGATCAAGGCGGGGACGGTCGACTTCGCGGGGACGGACGCGCCTCTGGACGAGAAGGCGTGTGCCGAGGCGGGACTTGAGCAGTTCCACATGGTGTCGGGCGCGGTCGTGCCGGCGGTGAACCTGCCGGGCGTCGCGAGCGGTACGCTCGTTCTGGACGGGCCGACGCTTGCGGACATCTTCCTCGGGCGGATCACGCGCTGGAACGATGCGCGCATCGCGGCCCTCAATTCGAGCCTGAAGCTGCCCGCCTTGAAGATCACGGTCGTCCACCGTGGCGACGGTTCGGGGACGACGCACATCTTCAGCACCTACCTCGCGGCGGTCAGCCCCGCCTGGAAGGAACAGGTCGGCGCGGGTACGCTCCTCAAGTGGCCGTGCGGCATCGCGGGCCAGAAGAACCCCGGCGTCTGCAACGGCGTGCGCCGCATCCGGGGCGCGATCGGCTACACGGAGTACACGTTCGCGCGCGAGGCGAAGCTCGGCATCGTGAACCTGCGCGGCGCGTCCGGCGCGGCCGTCGAGCCCACATCCGCCGACTGGCCGATCCTCGGCAAGACCTACATCCTCGTGCGGAAGGACACGCCCCCGGCGCGCCGCGCGGCCCTGCAGGCCTACTTCGACTGGTGCTTCGCGAAGGGCGGCGACACGGCGAAGAAGCTCTTCTACATCCCGGTCGTCCGTTGATCCGCGCGTCCCTAGGCGGACGGTACGCCCACATGGGCGTCACCCGCAACCCCGCATGGCCCCAACCCCCGCATTTATATAAAGGCGGGGGTTGGGGCCATGGACGCCTGCTGGCCGCGATAGAGCGCGTCGAACGTGGCGCGGTCCATCGCCGTGTCCCAGCCGCCGACGGTTTCATCGCCGGCGTGCGGGTCGATGCCCGTGTAGGAGATGCTGCCGTCCTCGTAGCGCTTGAACTTGAAGACGGCGTCGTTCATGAGCGGTCCGTTGATGACGTTCAGAGAGACCAGCAGGTCGAAGTCCTGCACGTTGAGTCCCGTCACCGCCCGGAAGAGTCTCGGCTCCAGCTGCGAGACAACGTCCTTCAGGCTTCGCTCGCGGTAGTCCGAGAGGTACATGAAAATCGGCACGCGCGTCGCGAACTTGATGAGCTTTTCCTGGATCTCCCTGCGCTTGGATTTCATCTCCTTCTCTTTCTCGGTCAGCGCCTTGGCCTCCGCCTTCGTCGGCTTCGCGTCTTCTGCCTTCGCCTTCTTGAGTTCCCTCGCATTGCTGATGATCGTCGCGATGTCCTTGTTGAGCGAACGGAAGCCCTCGATCGACTCCAGCGCCCGCAACGCCGCCGGATTGTTGAGCAGCGCCTCCAACGTCTTGTTGTCCACGTTCACCAGCAGCGCCGACTCCCACCGTTTCGCGAGTAGCGTCGCCGACGTGCCCGACATCGCGATGTCGAGGATCTCCTGCGCGTCCACCTGCTGCATCGTGCTGCCGTCATACGCCAGGACGGGCAGGAAGTTGATGAAGTCGCCGACCTTCTTCTCCGGGTTCGACTCCTCGACGTTCAGCCGGCAGCTGTAGTCGGCGATCTGGCGGAGCGCGCGGTCGAGCGAGAAGTCGAAGACGTAGCAGACCTTCTTGACGATCTCCGTCCGCCCGTTCTCATCCGTCACCGTCCACGGGCTCTGCACGCGGAACGCCGTCTGGAAGTACGTCTCGGGACTCTTCAAGTTCCGCAGCATGAAGACGCCCGTCCACGGACGCACCGTCACGCCCGTCGTCAGCTTGCCGCACGAGAGCGTAATCGTCTTCGTCCGAAGCGGATCGCCCATCGCCTGCCGCACGGGTTCGAGCGCGTCCAGCCCGATGCCGGCCTTCGCACCCGCCGCGACCACGACCCTGTAGCCGCCGTAGGCGTTCGGCTTCTGGTTGTGCGGACGCGCCAGCAGGCTCGCCATCGCGTCGCACGCCGCGACGTTCGGCAGGAACCACAGCGTGTGGGAGAGCGCGTTCAGGAGCCGCGCATCCGAGAACGGCATCGGCGGACGCGCCTCCGCGCCGAGCTTCAGGTTTTCCACGCTGCCGGGCAGGTAGTTGCCGCGAATGAGGTCGAGCCACTTCTGCACCTCGTCCTCGTAGGTGAAACGCGCAAGCGGCCCCTCGCCCTCCGCCGCGAAGAAGGCGTTGAGGTCGAACTCGTTGAACTGCGTGTCGAGGGCGACCTGGCGGATCGAATCCGGCAGGCGGTAGGTGAGCATGACCATCTGCGGCAGCGTGGCGTAGGGGTTCGGCCCATCGCCCGCCCAGTCGCGCTTCGCCGTCTGTTCGTCGGAGTAGGTCCAGTTGAAGATCTGGTCTTCGATGAACTCGCCGGAGTTGATGGCGCGGAACGGCGTGCCCGAAAGGTAGTGGTAGTACTTCGCGTCGATCTCGATGTACGTCTCGTCGAGCGCGTTGCCGGCCTCGTTCCTTTGGTACGCCTCGTCGTCGAAGTCGTACTGCTGCTCCTCGTCGAACTTGTCCTTCTTGAACAGCTTCGCCACCGTGTCGCGCCATGCGCCGAAATGGTACTCGTCGAAGATGACGAGATCCCAGTCTTCGAGGTGGATGAACTCGTTCTTCGCCTTGATGCCGCCCGCTTCGCTCTTGCCGAGCAGATCCTGAAACGAGCCGAAGCAGACGATGGGGCGCGTCTTGTCCGTCTGGTCGTACTGCGTGTCGATGGAAAGGCTCTCGTCCGCCGCGTTCTTGTTGGAGACGAACTGCCAGCCCTCGAAGTCGCGGTGGTGCAGGAGGTCATCCCGCCAGGCGGACTCGACCGCCGGCTTGAACGTGAGGATCAGGACGCGCTTCGCCGCGAGCTTCTTCGCCAGCTCGTAGGCCGCGAACGTCTTGCCGAAGCGCATCTTCGCGTTCCACAGGAAGCGCGGATGCCGGTCGGGGTCTTTCTTCTCCGCCCGACGGAAGAAGGCGTAGGTCTTCTCGACGGCTCGCGCCTGCTCGGGACGCATCGCGAAGTCGAGCGTACGCGCCTGAGAAAGGGCCGCCCCGCTCCGCAACGACACCACCGCCGCGCGCACGTCGTCGATGCCGCAACGGAACCATTCGCCGCCCTCGCAGAGGAAGCCGCGCGTCTTCAGGAGGCGGTGGACGTCATGATCCAGAAAACACGAGCCGTCAGGGCGCATCGCCGACTCGACCAGCTCGACGCGGTAGGGCGTCGTGCCGTCCGGCAACTTGGTCGGATAATGCTCGGCCATGCGCGTTTCGACCGCACGGTTCGTATAACCGACCTTCAGGAGGCCCGCAAGTTCCGTGCGCGTCTCGGAATAGGCGTAGATCGTCGGATGCGCCGCCGACTTCGGCGGAAACAAGGATTCAGTGTTCGTCATCGTTCAGTTCTCCAAAGAGGTTGTTGCAAGCCCCTCCCGATTGTGGACGCGACAAGCGCGTCCCTCCCGAAAAGGGCGAGCCCTGCGGCAAGTTCGGGTCTACGGGAAATGCGGGAGGGACGCGATTGTCGCGTCCGGGCCCTAAAACTGCCCCGTCTTGCAAACGCTGCGGCTTTATCGTAAACTACACGTGTTGTTGGGTTGGAAACCGCGAAAGGAGAGGCAAGATGATCCGTCTCAAAGGCTTCGACTACAAGTCGCCGTATTTCTACATGGTCACCTTGAAGCGTCTCAAGGGGCTGGCGGCGTTTTCCGAAATCGGCCCCAACGGGTTGATTGAAAACGAGATTACCCGCGCGTTCAAGGCGGTCATCAGGGGCTTTCATCTGAAGTGGCGCTGCTGCGAAGAGATCTCGCCTTTCGTGATCATGCCCGACCATCTTCACCTTCTCTTCAAGATTCGCGCAATACCCGACCGCGTCGCGCTGGGGGTGCTCGTCAACCAACTCGCCAAGGCCCTGCGCCGCGCCTATTGGCAAGTTGTCGCGGCCGACGCCGCGACAGGCAAAACCCAGCCCACCTCGCCCGGTGGCATGGCTTGCCCAAACGGCGCGGGCGCTACGAGCAGCGCGGTGGGTTTTGCTAGTGGCGTGGCGGGTTCTGCGGGTGGCGCGTCCGCGCCACCTCGCGGCCAAAGCCGCGAAAAGCCCTTCCAAAGCCGCGAAATGCCCGCGCTCCGCCCGATCTTCGAAAAAGACTGGCACGATTGGATCGTCAAGAAAGAGGGCCAGCTCGCCGCCTTTCGCCGCTACATTCGCGAAAACCCGGCGCGCGCCGCCCTGCGCCGCGCCAACGCCCGCTTCTTTCAGCAGGTTGCGCCCGTCGACTTCCTCGCCCGCCGCTGGTTCGCCTATGGCAACCGCGCGCTTCTCGATCTGCCTGTTCTCGTGCCCTTCAAGGGCCACCGCGCGACCGCCGAAGGCTCGCCTGAATGGAACGCCCTCGTCGAATCGGCCGCGCGCATCGGCCCCGGAGGCGCGGGCGTCTCGACCTTCATGAGCCCGCTCGAAAAGGCCTGCGGCAACGCCATCGCCCGCGCGGGCGGTGGGTTGGTCGTACTGTCGCCCGAGGGCTTCGGCCCGCGTTGGCACCCGCCGCGCGAGAAGGAGCGCTTCTGCGCCGCCGGGCGCATGCTCTTCCTCTCGCTCTACGAGGCGACCGCGCGCCAGCCGACGCGCAAGGAACTCTACGACCGCTGCCATGAAATGGTCGATCTCGCCCAAGCCGGGCTCAAATAGCTCGCCACTCTCACCGCCCGCCCCTCAGCCGCCGCAGCTCGTCTTCGAGTTTCCGGATGCGTTGTTCGTTCATGTCGTTCCGTCGCCGTTCCTCTTCGAGTTCCCAGCGTTGTCCTTCGGATTCTTGCAGCGCCTGTTCACTCTTTTCCTCCGCATCCGACAGTTCGTTGTAGGCCATCAGCCCAATCGCCCAACCCAATAGACTCATCGTTTCATTCTCCTTTTGTTTCTTCCCGTTATGGAAGTTGTTTTCTACGTGACCGTGTAACGAAAACCCACTCCACTCGCCAACGCCGGGTCATGGCGTGTCCCCTACGCCGCAAACACCCTCTTGCATACGCCCCAAATGCGGGTCTTGCCAGTGGCGCGTCCGCGCCACATGAGCAGAATTCCCGCGCCATCAAGAGCCTTTTATTCATACTCTTCATCATCAGGATATCCAGATGCGACATTTGGGTCAACAGGGTTTTTCGGGCGTTGACTGATCGCCTCATACTCCCCCTGCCCGAACACCTTGATCAGATCGATCATTCCTGTATTTCGCGCTTCGGCAACATACTCCTTGTTCTCCCGCCATGTCTCTCCAAAATCAAGTAGTCCATCCTGATTGCCCCCCGTCCAGATTCCGCGCTCATCTTCTGTTATGCCTTGCCCTCTCCGGCAATCATAAAAGCGTGGGCACGTGACGTTCCGGCACCGACAGGCGACAACCCCTGCCGCAATCCATCCCCACGGACGTTCTCCGTTCGGCAAAGAAGGACACTGTATTGTGCAGTTGTAGAGCTCTTCCTGATAAGGCGACAATTCCAGCTCTTTCTTTCGCGCCGCCACTTTCAAGACCATAAGCGCCTTGTCGTCCCATATCTTAGAGACGAACTCCTGATCACCCTCCCGCCATCGCCCTTTCCACGGAAAGATATTACTGAACAATCTCAGATTGCTGCTTTCCATACGCCCTCCTCATAAGCCAAACGTCGGCGCCTCATAAACAAGCCGTAAATCCGAATACTCCCAGTAGAGGGCATTTCCCATCGTCGTGTTGCCGCTCTTGATGCGAACGCAAAACACAAGCGCTGAATTGACGACGGACTCCATTTCAATCGCTTCGGTCAGGAATCCGTAGGCTCGTGCAACAACAGTCGCATCAAGGATTCGTCTCTTGCCGTCGGCATCACGTGCCGCAAAGACGATGCGCGGATACTCTGTCGTATCCATGATCCCGAAACTGCTTGCGAGATGAAAATGCGACAGCGGATGCGGGGAGGTGCTGAAATAGCCATGGAGAAGCGGATAGAACGAACTGTTCTCGTCGCCAAGAACGATGCCGATGTCCTCTGCCGAGAAATACTCGCCTTTGCGGTAGTCCAGTCTACCTGCGCCCTTGGCAACATTCCATTCTGCGTCCTTTGGCTTGAGAATCTTGTCCGTCGAACCGGCAAACATTTGTTCAATGCCGTTTCGGACATCGAGCAACCGGCTGCTGCCGCCGACAACCAACACCTTGCCAATCTCTTCCTTTGTCAATCTGCTGTCCGCAATGACCTTGGCCAGTAATTCCAAGGCACGTCGCACGTGCGGGCGAATGACAGCGCTCAGCTGGCTTCGCGTCAGCTTCTCGTTGACGACGGCACCGCCGTAGTCCATCAGGACAATCGACTCTTCCTCTCTTTCAGAGAGCCTACATTTCGCCGTTTCGCACTGCTCAATGAGCTTTTCCCGGTCTATTGCAGACATTTCCGAGAACGCCTTGTCGAAACCATGCAAATCAACGAGCCGACGGTGTATCTCACGCGCGATCGCCTCGTTCAGTTCGTCACCGGCCATCTGCAATCCGGCTTTTGCCAATTCGACGATCTTGCCATCCGCACGATTCTCCAGCACGGTAATGTCAAGTGTGCCGCCGCCCCAGTCGAAGACCGCAACATAGCGTTCGTTCTTGAGGTGGTTGTAGTTCGCAAAGAATGCGGCCAACGGTTCGGTCACGAACTGGCGTACAGTCAGTCCCGCCTGTCGCGCCGCCTCGAAAATGCGCGCACGCTTCTTCCCTGATGCCCCATTCGGCACCGCCACGACGACGCTGCTGACGGAATAGGTCTGTTGTCGTGCCAGTTCCTTGAGTTTCTTGAAGATCTCCGCCGCAATGTCGACCGGATGCCAAATGCGCCCCGCGACCTCCAATCGCCACGAGTCGTCTTCAAGGACAGTCTTGACGGAATGAATGTAGGCATATTGTCCGGGATCGCTTAGGCGTCGTCTCTTCGCATCGCGTCCGACATAGGCAATTCCGCTCGTGCGGTCGATTGCGACGACACTTGGGACAGGCTTTCCCGCCTCGTCAAAGTTTGTCGGCGAGGGATTGTTCCCGTAACGCCCGATATAGGCAAAGAGCGCGCTGTTGGTCGTGCCGAAGCGAAGTCGATCCCCCACGCATCACCGTCAAAACCTGCCATATATCCTCCTTTTAGATTTCCAAGCCATTCTCGTTCAAGACGTCGATAATCCGATTGATGTGCGTCAGCAAGACATTACCCAATTCGACCGACATGGGTTTCCCCCTCGAATCTTCAATTTGCCGACGAATGGGCGACACCACGCTCGCAATGGTGTCGCTTTTCGCCTTTGCGCGGTTTTCCAAGATGGCGGCTCGTTGTTGCGCATCCTTCATCCGCCGCTGATATTCCCCTTGCGCCCGGCGAGACTCTTCGCGTAACCTTTCAATCTCCTGTTTCAAGTTTTCCTGCTTCTTTTCAAATTCTCCTTGCGCCATCTGATCGTGCGCATGTTGCGTTTTGGCTTCTGCCAACTCTTTTTTGAGTTGTTCCACCTCTCTTTTCGCGGTCTGCAGCTGTGTGTCAAGTTTCCAGTTCTTGTTTCGTTCTTCGTACAAGTTTTGCTTGATGGTCTCGGCCTCTTTGCGCTCTTCCGAAAGGCCGTTCGCACAAGGGATGGATGGCGATGACGGTTTCGGCAGGAGTTCTCCGCCTCCCGCCGCAAGTTTCCTCAGCATGGCACGGTCGGCTTCGGTAAACCCGTCACCAGAAGCCCAGTCCTCACTCTCGCTCCAATATTTGACAGCGCGAAATCCAAGGCACTTGTTGATGGAAACTTTCCCGACTTTCCCCTTGTTTTCCGCTGCGGCAATCGCCGCCTGCAGCATCGTCCGAAAGCGAACGGCCGTCTCACGAGGTATTTTCAATTCGCATGGGCTCGGAAACGCCCGGATTGCCTTGACCTTGCCGAAGAACTGCTCGTTGAACGTGTCAAGCCAGCCTTTTTCGTAACCACCCGCACGAAATGACACGCCAACGAGCGCCGTAATCCAAAAGCGCACATCGTCAAGCACACCGCCCTCGCAATCTACCGCCTGGCGCAACCCTGCGCACGTCAATTCTATCACGGCAGAACCCAGCCCAACGTTTCGCGCGGCTCTTGCGACAGTCTCGGAAGGGATCAATCCTCTTCCCTCCGCTTCATGCCGCAAACTTGTGACGTTCGCCATAAAGTCATTCAGCTTCTCTTCGATGAAATTCTCTTCAGCCATTTTTCTCCTTTGAGGTTTTACCTCTACTTATAAAATGAGATTTGCTTTGCGGTGAGGGAGAGAAGAATTTACAGTAAGAATTCATTACACAACATGGTCGATCCGTTTTCTTTATTATTTACAAGTTTCAGCCCCTCTCGTCTTCTGTCTTTCTGATACTGTAGCGATTTCATAAAACCCATCTCATCAGGGAAAAGTGTCTGATAGGTGATGTTCATCTCAATAAGGCGGTCTATAAATTCTGCTCTCAACGAATAGGGAATAACGGCTTTAATCACATTGGGTGTGACCGTCGCCCTCGCCTGATGACGCTTCTCGGCATCCCCGAATTCACACATATCACCACTGTAATCAAACCCTCCGATGGGGCCAAGCAGATTCTGTACAAAGGTTCGCTTAATGTTGAACGGAAACAGAAATTCACCTTGTTGCGCCACCAGTCTCCGGTTTGTCCGCCTTGGAACGACATGGACAACCATTCCCTGCTCATAATATTTACCGAGTAGATCTCTGCACCTCTCCAACGACTTGTCGATCGACGTTATCTTCCCTGCTGGTTCACATCCAATCGCCGCGTTGGCAATCTTCCATCCATCATCCTGATAGGGCATAATCCCTTCGCCTCGGATGATGCCGCTATCTTCTACTTCACTATGTGGCATATTCTCCTTCAACTCATCATAGAGTACTTTGTCTGCGCGTACCGTATCAAAAGCCCAAACAGCCCCGTCTTTCCCATCCTTCATGTCCATCAAGGCCATGAAGAGCGCAATGTACTTTGAGCGTGACACATCCAACAAACGAGTCGACGCCTCATAATGCTGCATCTCGGCAAGCCACGACACATAGTCATTCTTCTCTGGCGGATGCTCAACAAACAAGTGCCCTTCTGCAATGCATCTGTACAACATGGATGATTCTCGTGATGCATCCAAGCCAAAAGTCCGCTCATAATTCGTCGTAAGATTCCAAGCGCAATCGCCTTGTCCCCGAAATACTACAGGGCCACAACCACGAAATAGATTGTCAAAATCCTCCCACTTTTCTATCGTGAGCACTGGAACAAAATGGTCAAAGTTCTTTTGCATTTCCCCCTTACTCCATCGGCCTGATCATTGACTCGATAAACGCGATCTCGTCTTGCGTCAGATTGTACTTCTTGTAAAGTTCCTCGTCCGTCCACGGCTTTGAGAAGTCTTGGAGGGGAACGAACTCGTAAACCCTCCGAGGGGCATCCTGAGAAATTTTCTTTATGGAAACCAAAAATCTAAACAAACGAGTTTTGATGTACGACTCAACATTCTCGGCCTCCGTTTTTGATTTGAATGGTCCTATCACCAAGTAAGTTTCATTACAGCAAGTTTCTGTTCCAACTAAAATTGGCTTATTCAGAATCTGATGAGGAAAATCGTCGCTCGCTCCATATGCTTTTGTAATCAAGATCTTGTACTTATTGACCCAGTCTTCATTTTTAACAATCTGGCTTCGCTTAAAATAGGCAACCCCACCTCGTTGATAAATCTGCACATCACCATCTGCTTTTTGTTCATGTCCCAAATCTGTCGTTGCCAAACCAAAAGGCTTTCGTGAACTCACCAATTGTGCAAAACTTGATTCGCCCTTAATCTTTTCGAGAATAGACAACGCCTCATTTCTCCTTACAAACACGCCGTTGTTCTCATATTCCATATATCGCTGCGTCTCAGAAATTTCACCGTTCTGACCATGAGTGACAATTCGGCATGGGCCCGAACTGCCTTTTTGCCACAGGAAATAACATACACCGCTTTTGATTTCAACACCTCCGCCAAAGCAATCTGACGCATTTAGAAAATCATGCAAAACGCGCATTTGCTTGTCAGCAAGCATCCGACTACGAAATTCATCCAACCCTTTACCTCCGACAAACCAACGCGAAGGAATAATCATCGACAAGAAATCTGGTTCCAACGCCATCGCCTGTGCAACAAATTTCTGGTAGATGGGCGTCGCGCTCGCCCCTGCGCCTCCATCGTCAAGTTGATATGGCGGGTTGCCGATGATGACGTCGAACTTCATCTTGAAAATCTCCTTCGGATCTTGGACATGGATAAACTCGTAGGCGTGGGACTCCAGCGCCGCGTCGCGGTCGTATTCCCGCTGCGACGCGCCGCAGAACGTACACTTGCCGTCCTTCCAGCTGTGCTGCGTCCGGCGGAAGCGGATGTTGCCCTCAGCCGTCTCGAAATGCGAGACGGAGTACCGGCTGTTCGGATACTTCGAACAGTAGAGCGACCGCCGCGCGAGCAGGCTCGTCAGCTGCGTGATGGCGATGCCGAAGAGCTGTTTGTGGAAGATGTGGTCAAGCCGCTCCTGCAGGTCGGGGATCTTCGGCTGAAGCCCCACGATGAGCCGCCGCGCGATTTCGCGCAGGAAGACGCCGCTCTTACACGCTGGGTCGAGGAACGTCGTCGTCGGATCGCGGAAGAGTTCCTGCGGCAGCAGGTCGAGCATCCGGTTCGCGATCTCCGGCGGCGTGAACACCTCGTCGTTCGAGAGGTTCGCCAGACAGCACAGCACATCGGGATTGTATCCCTCATCCTTGAGATTCGGCATCTTCCCAGATCCTCCGGTAGAGTTTCGTGACGGGTTTTCCGACAGGCTTCGGAAACGTCGCAACCTGCGGGAGCGCAAAGAGTTCGCCGTCGGATGTCGTGGGCGCATCCGGCCCGACTTGCGGCTTCGGAACATTGTCCGAATGTACCAGCAATTCGTTCATCGTGAAGTCCGTGCGCTGGATGAACATCCCGGCGGACGGCTTCCATTCGGAAAAGACAATCGGCTCCGCCGTGTCGTCCCCCTGCGCGTCCACCCGCATCATCGACAGCGCGTTGCCGCAGACGATGTTCCGGCCCAGGATGAACGCGGCCGCCTTCAGCACGTCGTCCTTTACCGCCTTCCTGCAGACGGCGCGATACGTCGCCTCCCATTCGTCGTACAGCCGTTGGCGGCAGCGCTGCACGTTGTCCGGGAGAATGTCCACGCCGTAGAGCAGCCCCAGCACGAGCAGCGCGCGCAACTCGAAGTCAAACGGCGAACGGCCGAATTTCGTCCGCACCGTCGCCAGCTTGCGGCGCAGGATCTCGATGAGGAAGTTGCCGTCGCCGCACGCCGGTTCGAGGAACGTGCTGCCGTCGTCCTCGGACTGCGGCTTCACGAGGTCGAGCATGGCGTTCACCTCGCGCGCGGCCGTGTAGACCTCGCCGTGGGCGCGCACCCGCTCGCGCGACACAATCTGTTCGCTCTGTTCCGCCAATGTTCCGTTCCACTTGCCGCCGCCCCAGAACGAACGCGACACGCCGACGGCAAAATAACACGTGCCTCGTTCGAGATATCTCAAGTGAGGCACTGGTAAGCCCGCGGACGAAATATCAGAGAACGGGCACGCAGAGCGGGCATACTGAGAGAGGGCACAATGCGCCCCCTGTATGCAGGCCTACGCAGCCACATTCTTCACCTCGTCCTTGAAAATTACCAGTTTTCACTCGAAGCAAAAAATGCGCT
>CAKULR010000008.1 GCA_934667295.1 uncultured Kiritimatiellota bacterium | reverse complement strand
ACCACGTCCTCCTCCCGCGCGCGCGTGGCGGCGCCGAAGACCACATCCACCTTGTAGCGGCGCGTCGCCGGCAGGACGTGCAGGGCGTAGGGCCCCAGGCGCGCGGCCGCCTCGTCCGCCATCGCCGGAAAGATGTCCGCCGGATAGCTGAGCGTGAACCAGAGGTTCGGCGTGCCCGGCTGCGGACCGGACGGGGCTTCGCGCACGTAGCAGTGCGTCACGCCCGCAAGGGGCGTCAGCTTCGCCGCCGCCGCGTCAAGCGCCTCCGTCGGCACGGCGGCGGCGCAGAGCGCGGACCGGTAGCCGAGGCGGCGCGTGTCGAAGACGGCCCCGAACCGGCGCACCGTCCCCGCCGCCCGCTGGCGCGCCAGACAGGCGAGCAGGTCCGCCTCGCCGCACCCCAGCTCGCGTGAAAGCTCCTCGAACGGACGCGCGCACAGCGGGATCCCCCGCTGCAGCGCGACCACCATCGCCGCGTCGTCCACGCTCACCGCTTGTTGTACGGATAGCTGACGACGTCGTCGACGATCTGGCGGGCGAGGTCGGCCGCGATGCGCTGCGCCGCGTCGCGCTGGCCCGTCAGCAGGTCGCCCTGCACGAGGAACGTCGTCTCCGCCACGTACGTGCGCCCGTCCACCAGCACCTTGCCGTTCTCCTTGTCGACGAGCGACACCTTCGCCGTCACGAAGTAGCGGTACTCGCCCGCGCGCATGCCGTAGCCGCGGTCGTAGGAGACCGGGCGGCGCTCCGCCTTCACGAGCGCGCCCTGCACCTCGATGGACGAGTCGCCGGACCGGCGGATGGAGAACGTGCCCTCGCGCTGGAACTCGCGGAGCGTGTACTGCGTCACGATCGGGCCCAGCTCGGCCGACTGCGTGCGGTTCTCGAACACGGGCACCGCGACCGTGCGGATCTCGTCCGGCACGCGGGACGTCCACCGGTAGTCCGGCAGGCCCGAGCAGCCGCAGAGCGCCAATGCGGGGACGAGAAGGAGGAATGCGCGACGTTTCATGGACCTGGTACCTTTCAGTTGTTCGGCTCGGCGGACGGCGGGACGGCGGCGGGCGGCGGTTCCGCCAGTTCGGCGATGCGCGCCCGCACGGCCTCCGCATGGGGGGAATCCGGATATTCGGCGAGGAAGCGTTCCCACGACGTGCGCGCCGCATGGCGCGTGCGCTGCTTCGAGTCGTAGAACTTCGCGCTCCGGTAGGCGTCGTCCTCCATGTAGCGCCTCAGCTCCTCGGCCCACCCCTTCAGCTCCTCGGCCTGTTCCAGGTCGGGACGCCGCGCCAGCGTCATCTTCAGGTAGCCCATCGTGTCGCGGCAGCGCGGGATGTTGTACGCGAGGCGGCGGCACAGCCACATGCGCGCCCGCGCCTCCAGGTAGGCCGCCTGGCGCGCCTCGACGGAGACGGGGTACTTGCTCTGCAGCGTCGCGTAGACCTTGCACGACTCCTCGTACTGGCTGTCCTGTTCGCGCAGGTCGGCGATCTTGAGCATCGCCTCGGCCACGTAGGGGGCGCCCGGCGCGCGCCGCACGATCGACTCGTAGTGCTGGCGCACGAGGCGGTTCGAGAGGAACGAGAAGCCGAACCAGGACTTCTTCTTCTCGACCATCGTGTTCACGAGCCGGTAGCCGTATTCCACGAGGTCCTGGTATTTGCAGTCGCGCGCATAGAAGTCCAGCAGGTACTCCAGCTGGTCGAACGCCTCCTCGTAGTCCTCCAGCGGACCGGCCAACAGCTTCACGAACCGCAGCTGCGCCTGCGGCGCCTCCTTCGAAACCGGCCATTCGCGCACGAGCGCGTCGTACGCCTTCGCAGCCCCCTTGGGGTCGCCCTCCGCCTCAAGCTCCTGCGCGAAGGCGAACTGCTCCGCCGGCGTGTCGCGCTTGACGCCGAACCACCAGCTCTTCTCGCGGCGTTCGGGCTTCTTCACGTCGTCGAGCCCGTCGAAGCCCGGATAGGCATCCGTCGCATACGGCGAATTGCCGCCCGTCGAGGCGCCCGCCACGCTCCGCGCCGGTGCCGCCTGTACCGCACCCAGCGCCATCACCGCGACGGCGCACAATCCGATTTTCCAAAACGTGTTGCCCATGCCCTGTCCGTTATCCGTTTTTCGTCCTGTTTTCCGCACAGTATACCACATCGCACGCGCCCCCGCCACCCGCTTCCGGGGCCGTCACGCGCGCGGCGCGATCCGCACGGGGAAGATTTCCTTGTTGAGGTCGCGGTCCATCGCGACCACCATCGCCTCGCCCGCCTTCTTCGCGGTGAGCGTGCCGTCGGACGAGACGGTCGCGCAGTCGTTGAAGTAGGAGACGAAGGGATTGTACCGGTTCTTCGGGTTCGGCGTGTAGGCAATGCGGTCCGCATCGTAGCAGCCCCACGTGAGCGGACCCGCCAGGAGCGGCGCCGCCAGCTTCAGGGTGCCGCCCTCCGCCACGTCGAGGGCCTTCGCGTGGATCGCGCGGTCCTGTCCGCCTCCCACGCGCGTGAAGTGGACGAGGTCGTGCGCGGGGTCGAGCTGCACGGCGTCGAACGTCTGCTCGGCCACCGTGCCGCCCTGCTTGCGCGGCAGGTCGCCGCACCAGGGCTTCGAGCCGAGGATGTAGTCGCCGTAGGCGGCGTCGCAGGGCTCCGTCACGTGGAGGATGCCGTTCTGGAAGGTCTGGCGCTCCGCGTGGTGGTGGCCCGTGAGGTCGAGGAGGATGCGCCCCCGGGCGGACGCGAAGTCATACGTCTTGCCGCACACCGTCGCGCGTCCCCGGTTCTGGTACGCCTCCAGCAGCTCCCGGAACGGCGCGAAGCGGTGGCGGTCGCCGTCGTCGCCCACGCAGCCGGTGAGCGGGATGTGGTGGATGACGACGGCGCTCCAGCCGGCGGGAATCGTCGCAAGGGCCTGTCCCGCCAGCCAGGCGAGCTGCGTCGGCCCCATCCCGTAGGTGACGGCCCAGTAGGTCCGCTTCGGGTCGATGGCGTCCGTCGTGTCCGCCACGATGTAGCGGATCCGCGCCGTGGCGTTGTCGAAATAGTAGTAGCACGCCGTCGGGTCGGCGGTGTTCGTGACGGCCTCCGCGCAGCCCTTCGAGCCCATCACGACGGCCCGCGCCGCCTCGGCGGAGTAGGTGAAGCCGGCCGGCGTGGCGGCGTCGTGCTTGATCGTGAAGTCGTGGTTGCCCTTCGCGGTGTAGAGCCGCTGGCCGGCGCGTTCGACGGGATCGCGCCAGAAGAGGCGGTAGGCGTCGACCGCGAAGTCGACCCCGGCCTTGTCCGACTCGAACTTCGCCGCAAACGCCTCGGGAAGGTCGCCGCCGCAGAACGTCTTCTTGAGGGGCGTGAGGGGCGTGAGCGCGGCGAGCGCCTTGCCGCTCTGCCGGCGGTTCGCCGTGATGTGGAGGTCCGTGATGAACCAGAAGCCGTCCACCGTCGTCCGCGCCCGCGCGCGCACCTTTTCGGCGACGGCGGCGAGGTGCGGCGCCCAGTAGTCCCCGAGCGGCCGCGCCGCGTCGTCCGCCATCGCCGCGAGCGCGCGCATCGCCGGGCCCATCGCCCCGGCTGCGGCGAACACGCCCAGCCCCGAAAGAAACGAACGCCTTCCGATCTCCATTCCGACCTTTCCTCTCCTTGAAAAAGAAGACCCAACCGTAAGGTCGGGTCTTCCCTAGTTGTTTGCGCCTGCGCGCTTCGTTACCAGCGGGTGTCGCCACGGTCGCCGCGATCACGGCGCGAACCGCCGAAACCGCCACGGCGCTCGGTGCGGGGCTTGGGCTGCGACTCGTTCACGCGGACCGGGCGCCCGTCGAGCGGCTGGCCGTTGAGGGCGTCGATCGCCGCCTGAGCCTGGGCGCGGTCGGGCATCTCGACAAAGCCGAAGCCCTTGGAACGACCGGTCATGCGATCGGTCACCACGCGCGCGGAGGTAACTTCGCCATACGCCGCGAAAGCGGCCTTGAGTCCGTCGTCAGTCGTCGCATAAGCGAGGTTACCAACGTAGATATCCATCTTCTTGTATCCTTCTTGATCACTTCAACGAATCGTGCCTCGGCACACGCCTCGGACGAGTTGTGCCAAACAGTTTACCACTTCTTTTTTACGCTCGTCAAGGGGGGAAATATATGGTTTAATATAGGGCGCATGAACAAATTGGAAACACGCACGCGCTATGAGGCGGCCAGACGGCTGTTCGAACAGTCCAGGCGCATCCTCGTCTCCGGGCATCTCAGCCCGGACGGCGATTCGCTTGGCTCGATGATCGCGCTCTCCCGTCTGCTCCGCGCCGCCGGCTACGACGCCTACGCCACGGCCGACGTGCGTGCCCTCGGCAAGCCCGGCTTCCTGGAGGGCGTCGCCGACCTCATCCCGCTGCGCAAGCTGCGCCGCCGCAAGTTCGACCTCTTCGTCTACGTCGACGCCGCCACCCCCGCGCGCCTCCCCCCCGAGGTGCGCCCCTTCGCCGAGAAGCTGCCCACCCTCATCCTCGACCACCACGCCACCAGCCAGGAGACGGGCACCGTCTCGATCATCGACCCAACCGCCGCCGCCGCCGGCGAACTCGTCTGGCGCCTCGCGAAGTGGATGGAGTGGCCCCTCGACCGCGTCGTCGCCGAGGCACTCTGGGTCGCGCTCGTCACGGACACCGGGCGCTTCGCCTACGACTCCACCTCCCCCGCCACGCTCCGCACCGCCTGCGACCTGCTCAAGTACGGCGTGCGCACGGCCTACATCAACGACGTCCTCTACTGTTCCTTCAACACGCGCGCGACCGAGCTCAAGCGCCGCGCCTGGCGTTCCCTCCACATCTGGAAGAACCGCAAGGTCGCCGAGGTCACGCTCACGCGCGACGACTTCCGCGAGGTGCGCGGCTCCAAGGCCGAGGCCGAGGACGTCATCGAGATCCCCCGTTCCGTGGCGCGGAACGAAATCGCCCTCTTCTTCTACCAGATCCCCGACCGCACCAAGGAGACGCGCTGTTCGATCCGCACGCGCGGGGAGCTGGACGCGACGGTCCTGGCCACGAAATTCGGCGGCGGCGGGCACCGCAAGGCCGCCGGCTGCACCATCAAGGCGCCCATGGGGTCCGCGAAGCGCCAGATGCGCGCCGCCGTCAAGGAACTCCTAAAGAACGGCGTGTGCCGCAAGGCGGTGCGCACGCCTCCACCCCCAACACCGCCGACAGCACCCCAGAAAGCCTAGCATTTGAACGAGTTTCCGCCTATGCGGAAAGGAGCAGTTATGAGCCCATACAAGAACCTGATCACGTCGAAGCTGGACGTCATCCAGCTACGCCTGAACGATGCGCTGGCGGGGAAGAACCTCCGGCAGCTCGAAGCCCCCATCAAGCGGATGAACCCGGGCGGCGCCCTGCCGGTGTGGTTCAACCAGCTCGCGACCACGCACACCCTGCCGAACCTGGACGACCGCAACGCGGGCGGCATCATCAAGAAGCTGCTGATCGGCGTCCTCGAAAAGTACGTCCTGGAGGAGCCCCTGGAACTCCACCTCGTCCCGACGGGCGCCGTCACCATCCCGGAACTCGAACTCGGGGTCAAGACGCCCTCGGAGAACTTCTGCACCATCGAGCCCTACTTCTCCGCCTATGAGCGCCTGACCGGCACCGGGTACGACACGCTCGTGCTCCAGACGAGTTACCAGGACGCCAAGCAGACGGTCGCGAGCAACCACGGCCTGAAGGAGCGGATCCTCGACGTCCGCTACCTCCGGGGATCCGAGATCGCCGACCTCCAGCTGTGCGAGATCGCGGAAAACCTGAAGCGGGTCTACGCGAAGCGGGAGGACATGCTGCGGCGCGCCGTCAACTTCCTCGCCTACGCCAATCCGATGGACTGGGAGGCCTCCCATTTCATCGACCTCCTCCAGCGCCTCGGCATCGGCGACCTCGACCTCGAAGACGCGTTCTGGCGGATCCGGAAGGAGTTCATGCGCAAGAACCGGCAGCACGAGAAGAAGGGCCGGATGCAGATCCCCCCCGAGCAGCTGGAACACCTCGAACGCGCGCTCACCAGCCCGGACAACATCGTCCTCCAGGCCGAGGAGTGGGTGATGCGGACGCTGAACGAGCACTGGCACGCCCCCAGCAAGGCCGTCTGGGACCGCATCCTCACGCAGCCGCTTGAGGGCAAGATCGGCATGACCTACATGCTCCAGTGGCAGTACCACTTCGGCACGCTGTTCCGTCCCGAGCGCTAGGGACGGACCGCTCCCGGATTCGAGAAGAAGGGGAAGGCCGCATGGACAGGGTTCTCGTCCTCACCGACGGCAAGGCCGGGCATGAAAACCAGTCCCGCGCCTTCGTCCGCGCGCTGGGCCGCGACTTCGACCTCGTCGAAGTCCGCTTTCGGAGCCCCCTCCACAAGGCCCTCTCCTACCTTCTCGACCATCTCGGCCTCCACACCTCCCGCCTGTTCACCCTGGGCGCCGGCCTCTCCGGTCCCTACGCCGCCGTCGTGGGAACCGGGTCCGGCACCTTCTACGCCGCGAAGACCCTCGCGCGCCGGCTGGGGACGAAGTGCGGCGTCGTGCTCTATCCGCGCGGCTACCGCATCGCCACGTTCGACTGCGTGCTCGCCCCCGCCTTCGACCGACCGCCCGCCGCCCCCAACGTGATCGAGATCCCCGCCAACCTCGTCGCGAACGACGCCGCCTTCTACGCCGCCGGCACGGCGGCCTTCCAGGCGCGCCACCCCTTCCCGGATCCCACACGCCCCGTTCCCGCCGTCGCGGTCATCATCGGCGGTCCCAACGCCTGTTCCACGATGACGCCCGACTGGATGCGCACGCAGCTGACGCGCATCTTCACTGAACACGGTCACCCCTCCTTCCGCTCCGCGTCCTCCTCCCCCGTTCCCGAATTCTGGGTCACGACCTCCCGCCGGACCCCACCCGACGTCGAAGCCGTCGTCAAGGACTTCCCCTTCGACTACCGCCTCCTCTACTCGGAAGACCACTTCAACCCGATTCCCGCTTTCGTCTCGCTCGCGCAGACCCTCTACGTCACCGCCGAATCCACCGGCATGCTCTCCGAGGCCTGCACCTTCGGATCCGCCGACGTGCGCATCCTCGACAACCTCAACCCCGGCCCCCACAAGTTCCGCCGCTTCGCGGAATCCTGTGCCGCCCTCGGCGCGAAGAAGATCGACCTCTCCGCCCCCTTCGCCGCCGCCAAGTCCCTCCTCGGCCTCTAATCTCCCCTCCCGGCCCCTTCCCCTCCCGGCCCGGCGCGCAATGTACCCGCGCCGCCCTCGGCGCGTGGCGCTACCCGTTCTTGCGCCCGGCCAGCGTTTCGGCGATGTTGAGGTAGTAGGCGCGCATGCGCTCGTAGGCGTTGATGACGTCCAGCTCCACCAGGACGCGGATCGAGGAACCCGGATCCTCCGGCCCCACGCGCCCCAGCTGCGCGAGCCGGCAGTCGCGGATGAAGTCGTGGAGCATCCGGGATTCGTTCTGGACCCGGTCGATGTCGATCTTCGGACGCGGCGAGCGGATCCACGGCGAAACCTTCTCCGCGAAGGCGTTCACGCGGTCATGCACGGAAAGGAGCACCTGGACCGAGTTCGCGGACATCTTCTGACCCTGCTTGCGCAGGCGCCGGACGGCCTTCAGGACGGCCGCCGTCTCGTCCGACACGCTTTCCAGCTCGTCCGTCAGGCGCAGGAGGCGCCGCGCGCGCTCCGCGACATCCCACCCCAGGCGCTTCGACATCATGCTGCCGAGGAAGTCCGTCACCTCCTTCTGGACCGTATCGAGGATCTCCTCGCGGTGCGTGATGTGGTTTTCGAGCGCGTCGTCCGACTCGTCCGCCAGCACCTTCCGCGCGCAGTCCAGCAGTTCGAGGTTGCTCTCCCGCATGAACGTCACCTCCTGCAGGGCCTGGTCGCACGCGAGGACGGGCGAGACGAGCATGCCGACCTTCAGGCACGAGAGGTGGGGCTTCTCGTTCTCGGGCTGCTTGATCATCTTCTCGATGAGGCGGGCGAACGACTTGACGAACGGGAAGAGCAGCACGCCGCGCGCGCACGCGAAGAGCGTATCCGTCACCGCGATGGGCGCCATCATGTGCGTGTAGGCCTGCACGGACTGCCCGCTCACGACAATCGTCTCGGGGTCGGCGTAGTTCGGGAAGAGCCAGGGGCCGACCTTCACGAAGAAGACGTAGAAGAACGGAACCAGCACCACCGACCCGGCCACGTTCGAAAGCGTGTGGGAGAGCGCCGTGCGCTTCGCGTCCGCCGTCCCCCCGATCGCCGCGATCCACCCCGTCGCCGTCGTGCCGATGTTCGCGCCGAAGAGGACGGCGATGGCGACGTCGTAGGTGATGAGCCCCTGCTGCGCAAGCGCCATCGCGATGGCGATCGTCGCCGCCGAGCTCTGGATGACCGCCGTCAGGAGCGTCGCGGCGACGGCGATCTTCACCACGCCGCCGATGTGCTGCGCGCTCATGGTGGTGAAGATGTGCGCGAAGTCCGGGTTCTGCTTGATGGGCGCCACGCCCTTCGACATGAAGTAGAGCCCGAGGAACACGAGCCCGAGGCCGATGATCGTGAGCCCCAGGTTGTGGACACGCTCGCCGCGCAGGAAAAAATAAAGGGCACCGCCCAAGGCGATGCCCACGAACCCCAGTGCCTGCGGATTCGGCGCATAGGCGATGATCCACACCGTCGCCGTCGTGCCGATGTTCGCGCCGATGAGCACGTTGATCGCCTGCGGCAGGGTCATGAGCGCCGTCGAGACGAACCCCACGAGCATGACCGTGATGATCGAGCTGGACTGCACGAGCATCGTCGAGAAGATGCCCGTGCCCACGCCGACGAGGCGGTGGCTCGTCGCGTGCGTCATGAACTTGCGGAGTCCGCCGCCCGCCGTCGCCTGAAGCCCCTCCGAGAGGTGCTTCATGCCCAAGAGGAACAGACCAAGACCCCCCGCGACCGTCACGAGGATGGAGAGGATCAACGACAGATTTTCTTTCATGCGACGGACAGTATACCAAAAAACGGCCCGTCGCGGCGCGGCCCCGCCGTCAGGCTTCGAGCTTCCAGCCGTTGTGGTACGGCACCACGAGGGCCTTTTCGACCTCCGCCGCGTCCGGCCCGACGACGCGCTCGGCCGCGGGATCCCACTTGAGCCCCTTGAGGCCCAGGCGGGCGCAGGCGTTCGCGAGATGCGCGATCGTGATGGAGCGGTGACCGATCTCGCAGTCCGTCGCCGTGGGCGTGCCGTTGAAGATGCCGTCGACGAAGTCCATCTCGTGGGAATGCGCCTGGGCGTTCCGGTAGAGGCGCACGTCGCCGTCCTTCAGGTCGCGCCGCTCGTTCCACTTGCGCAGGTGCGCGGGGCGCTCCAGCTTGCCGCGCGTCACGAAGAGGTCGCCCTTCGCGGCGTGGAAGAGAAGCCCCTGCTTCGCCTTCGAGGTGTCGCAGACGTGGGCGCGGAAGCCGTTGTCGTAGACGACGTCGAACTGGAAGTGGTAGGGCGTGGAGAAGACGTCCGGCGCGACCGTCGCGTTCGGCGGCTGGAAGTCGCAGCTGAAGTTCTCGATCGCGACCGGTCCCGAATGGTCCTTGCCGAGCGCCCACTGGAGGATGTCGAGGTGGTGCGCCCCCCAGTCCGCGATCGTGCCCGACCCCGTACGCCAGTTCCAGCGCCAGGCGAGCGGTTCGTGGATGCCGGGGATGAACGCATTGTTTTCCCAGTGCTCCGCCGGGCCCTGCCACATGTCCCACATCCCCTTCGGGTCGAAGTACGCCGGCGCCGTCGTACGCGCCGCGTTGCGCGCGTGGTGGTTGCCGCGCGAGTCGTTGTGCGGGTAGGTGAGGCCGATCGTGCAGGTCGTGCAGGCGCCGAGGTAGCCGTTCATGAAGAGCTCGCACGCCACGCGGAACTCGCTTGCGCTGCGCTGCTGGGAGCCGACCTGGAAGACGACGCCGCTCCTCTTCGCCACCTCCACCATGACCTTGCCCTCCGAGACGCCGAGCGTCATCGGCTTCTGGCAGTAGACGTGCTTGCCGGCCTTCATCGCGGCGACGGAGATGAGCGCGTGCCAGTGGTCGGTCGTCGAGACGAGCACCGCGTCGACGGTCGGGTCGGCGACGACCTCGCGCCAGTCCGCCACCATGCGGCAGTCCGCGTTCCCGTAGCGCTTGTCGACGATCTCCTTGAACGGCTTGCGCCCGCCGCGCGTCTTCGCGTCGTAGCCGTAGGTGGGGCAGTCGTATACGGGGTCGCACACCACCGCCACGCGCACGCGCGGGTCGGCGAGGAAGCCCTGCATGTTGCCCGCACCCATCGTGCCGCAGCCGATCACCGCGAGGTTGAGGCGTCCGTTCGCCGGCGGACGGCGCGGCGCCGCGTACACGCCGCCGAACGTGCCGCAGACGCCGAGGAACGGCGCCGCGAACAGGGTGGACTTCAGAAACGATCTTCTCTTCATGTTCATTTCATTCTCTCCAGGACAAGCGCCGTGCGCGCCGGTAGGTACAGTTTGACGAAATCGACCCGCTCGCGGTCCCTCACGACGGGTTCGGGCGTGAGGATCTGGCGCGGCGCGATGCGCCCCTGCCCGCCGAAGCGCACCTCGTCCGTGTCGAGGACGAGCCGGAAGCGCCGCCCCGGCGGCACGAGGATGCCGTAGTCCGTGAAGGAGGTCGCCGCGTTGAAGTAGAACACGTAGACGCGCCCGGCCCGCCAGAACGCGAGCACCTTGTCCCCGTCGTGCGCGCAGAGCGGCACGGGCGCGCCGCCCGGACGGACCGCGCGGAGCATCGCCGCGTCGAAGTCCCCCAGCGCCCTGAAGCGCAGGTTCGGGTCGTCGCGCAGGCTCCACTGCCGCCGCGCGTGCTCGTAGCTCCAGCCGTTCTCCGCGCGCGGGAAGTCGATCCACTCGGGATGCCCGAACTCGTTGCCCATGAAGTTGAGGTAACCGTCCTGCGCGAGCGCGCACGTCGCGAGGCGCGCCATCTTGTGGAGCGCGACGCCGCGCTCGATCACGAGCCCGTGCTGGTCCACGCCCATCCCGTCGTAGACGGCCGCGTCGACGAGCTGGAAGAAGAACGTCTTGCCGCCCACGAGCGCCTGGTCGTGGCTCTCCACGTAGGAGACGACCTTCTCCTCGGCGCGCTTGTCCGTGAGGTCGTGGTAGAGGCCGTGCATGCTCCAGTCCTCGTCGCGCACCTTCTCCGCGAGCCGGAACCACATGTCCGGCACGCCCATCGCCATGCGGTAGTCGAAGCCCATCCCGCCGTCCGCGCGCGGCGCGGCGCATCCGGGCATGCCGCTCACGTCCTCGGCGATTGTAATCGCGGCGGGCTTCACCTCGTGGATGACGCGGTTCGCGAGCGCGAGGTAGCACCAGGCGTCGTCGTCCACCGAGCCGTTGAAGTACATGCCGTAGTTCGTGAAGGCCGCGCCGAGGCCGTGGTCCCAGTAGAGCATCGAGGTCACGCCGTCGAAGCGGTAGCCGTCGAACCGGAACTCGTCGAGCCAGTAGCGGCAGTTCGAGAGGAGGAAGTGCAGCACCTCCGTCTTGCCGTAGTCGAAGCAGCGCGAGTCCCACGCGCGGTGCCAGCCCTTGGGTCCGTCGTGGAAATACTGGTAGGGCGTGCCGTCGAAGAGCGAGAGGCCGTCCCGCTCGTTCTTCACGGCGTGCGAGTGGACGAGGTCCATGATGACCCGCAGACCCATCCCGTGCGCCGTGTCGACGAGACTCTTCAGGTCCTCGGGCGTCCCGAAGCGCGAACTCGCCGCGAAGAAGCTGGAGACGTGGTACCCGAAGCTGCCGTAGTACGGATGCTCCATCACGGCCATCAGCTGCACGACGTTGTACCCGGCCGCCTTGATGCGCGGCAGCACGCGGTCGCGGAACTCCGCGTAGGTCGCCACCTTCCGCTCCTCGCCCGCCATGCCGACGTGGGCCTCGTAGATGCGGGGCGGCTTCGCCCGTCCGGCGGGCGCGCGGTTCCGCCACACGTACGGCTCCTTCGGCTGCCAGACCTGCGCGCAGAAGAGGTTCGTCGCGGCGTCCTGCACCACGCGGCGCGCGTAGGCGGGGATGCGCTCGCCGCGCCCGCCGTTCCAGCACACCTCCAGCCGGTAGAACTGGCGGTGGCGGATGAGGCGCGCGGGGAAGGCGCGCTCCCACACGTCCGTTCCGGGCAGCCGTTTGAGCCTGAAGCGCGGCACGAGCTGCCACTTCGAGAAGTCGCCGACAAGCCACATCTCCGTCGCGTTCGGCGCCCATTCGCGGAAGACCCAGCCCGTCGCCGTGCGGTGGAGGCCGAAGTACTCGTGCGCGCTCGCCCAGTCCGCCAGCGTCCCCACGCCCCCCGTCAATTCGGCGGCACGGGCCTCGGCATGCGCCGCACGCCCGCGAATCGCGTCCGCATACGGCGCGAGATACGGGTCGTCGAGAAGATGGGGGCACGGCTGGCTCATACGGAACAAGTATACCACAAAAAACGCAGGGACGAGCGGACGAAGCCGGGCCGAATCCCGCCTTTTTTATTGATATGCAAGTAGCCAATCGAACGGTGTTGTGCTATACTCCCCGACATGGAAGAAACCGAAAACCGCATCGAGCCCCTGCCGCTCCCGACAATTCGCCGCTACCCGTCCTACCTGCGCGAGATCCGCGCGATGGTCCAGCGCGGCGAACTGCACGTCTCCAGTGCGGTGATCGCGGAGAAGCTGGGCCTCGACCAGGTACTCACGCGCAAGGACCTCGCGATGGCCGGCGTGCCCGGGAAGCCCCGCTGCGGCTATCCCGCCCGCGAGCTTGAGCGCGCCATCGTCCACGCGCTCGGCTGGGACAACGCCACCGACGCCGTCCTCGTGGGCGCAGGCTCGCTCGGACAGGCCCTGCTCGGCTATCGCGGCTTCGAGGAACACAACCTCTCGATCTCCCTCGCCTTCGACTCGGACCCCGCCAAGACCCTGAAGGAGATCCACGGCGTGGTGGTGCGCCCGATGGGGGACCTCCCCCTCCTCGTGAAGCGGCTCAAGATCAAGATCGGCATCCTCACCGTCCCCCGCTCCGCCGCCCAGGCCTGCGCCTCCACCCTCGTCGAGGCCGGCATCTCGGGCATCTGGAACTTCACCCCCGAACAGCTTGACGTGCCCGAGGGGATTGTCGTGCAGGACGTCGACCTCGCCCAGTCCCTCGCCGTCCTCTCCCACGCCATCACGCGGGGCTGACGTCACTCCGCGCTGGGGAGCGACGTCCAGTCGGCGAAGGTCGGGGTGGAGGCCCGGACGACGCCGATCGAGGCGTTGCGGTCGAAGTCGCCCGCGCGTTCGGTGAGCGGACCCGACCCGTGGAAGAAGAGCAGCCAGCCGCCGACGCCGGGAATCGCGCGGGCGTCCAGCACGAACCCCGCCGTGAGGCGCCCCTTCGCCCACGTCCAGTCCTTCTGGCCGAGCGTGATGAGCCCCGGTTCGTCCGTCCACCGGACAAGATCGCGCGACGTCTTCACCCCAATGCCGTTCGCGGGGGAGTGGTACATCCGCCACACCCCGCCGTCCCGCACGAGGCAGACGTTCTCGCCCGCATCCGTCCGTCCGACGAATTCCCACGTGCGCAGATCGCGGCTCCGCGAACTGCTCGCGCCGTTCTGCTTGTAGAAGCACCACCACATGCCCGCGTCGTCGCGCACGAGGTAGGGGTCGATCATCCGCCCCATGTCCCCCACCGGCACGTCCGGTCCCTTCACGCGCAGCAGTTCGGGCGCACGCCACGTTTCCAGGTCGCACGACCGCATCGTCCAGAGGCGCGCGGCGGCGTTGCCGTAGCGGGGCTTCCCGTCGAAGACGTTCCCCGGACGCGGGTAGGTCTGGAGGCAGAGCACCCAGTCCGCCCCGTCGCGCACGACGTTCCCGGGGCTGCCGAAGTCCCGCGCGTTGTCGCGCGGCGTCAGCTTCCGGGGCGGCGTCCAGGTCCGGAGGTCGCGGCTCCGCGACGTCGCGCAGTAGCTGAAGACCTGGCCGTCCGGTTCGATCTCGACCCAGGTGAAGAAGAGATGGAAAACACCCGCATGCCACACGGCGGCGGGATCGCGGAAGGCGTTACGGTCGTCCCCCCGGAAGATGCGCGGATCGCCGTTCCCGGCGGCACGCACGGCACCGGCAACCAGCATCAGCAGAAGACCCAGAAAGGCGGCCCTCATCGTTTCCCCCGCTGTTCCGCGCCGCTTTCCGCCGCGACCTTCTCGACGGCAAGCTCCAGATCGAGGTCGTGAAGACCCGGATAGGCCGACGCCAGCCATCCCGGCGGCACCCGTTCAACGACATCGCAACTCGGCATGCCCGTCTGCCACTGGTACTGCGCATAGAACTGCCCCATCCAGTTCGGCGCAAAGCCGCGCAGGGGTTCGCCCGGCTTCACGGCCATCGGCTCCTCGCGCCGGTAATAGTCCAGCAGTCCCGTCGGACCCAACGTCGCCAGATAGACATCCCCCTTGTCAAGATACGCGCGCGTCTGGCTCTTCATGTACGTGCGCACGAAGTCGACGCCGTCTGCCGTCGGGGCGACATCCTGCAGACGTTCGAAGAGCGCCCCCTGCGTCTCGGCAATCTCCTGAAGATAGGAAGCGTCGTACGGATGCGCGTTCATCGTGCCTCCCGGACAAGATCGACAAACAGGCGTTCCAGGCGGTTGAACGACGGATCGGCAATCAGTTCCCGCATCTTCGTCCGCGCCGCACCGTCCCGCGCCTCGTACGCCGCATGGCGCTCGTCGAAGCGAACCGGTCGCCGCAGATCGGGAAGCGGACGCAACTGCGCGTAGGCCGCCTGCGACTTGACGACATACTGAACGCCGAATCCGCCCAGCTTCAACAGGTCCGGCAGACAGTCGGCATCGACTTCGCCCCGGACAAACGCCTTGACGATGTAGAAATAGGACGCATCGGCCCGCCACCCGACAACCACGTCGCACGCATCCGTATCAAGGCCAAACTTCTCGATGAACGACGGCGCCCTCCGCCGATAGGCGGCGGACTCGTCGGCATCACGGTGCTTCATCAACTCCGCCACCCAGGCAAACACCCTGTCCGACTGGCGAAAATCCATGACCTCAAGTCCGGACAGATCCAAATCGAAGACATGGACCCAGCCGTCCCGGGACTTTGGGCGGTAGACCGACCATTCCTCGGCCAGATCCGGCGCATCCGTCAGGTAGAAGCCCTTTCCGAAGTCATGCCGGTCGCTGCCAAGCCCGAAGACGGGCTTGACCTCTGCTTCCTGACTGCCATGATAGAGCCGCATACGTGGGCACCAGTATACCCGATTCGCCGCCAGACCGTCAACGTCCTCCCGCGTACCCACGTGGTCACAGGGACGGCGGGGTGGAAGACTGCGGCTCGACGTGGGCGTGGAAATAGGCGAGGGCGCCGTCGTGGTCGGTAAAGGCGCCGTCCAGCTGGGCCTCGAAACAGGCGTCGAGCCAGACCTTGAACTGCGGCGAGGGACGGTACCCGAGCGCAATCAGGTCGCGGCCCATGAGGATCGGGCGCGGTCGCGCGGCGGCGAGGCGGAGGCGGTCGGCCTCCGCCTCGAGCCAGCGCAGCTCCTCGCCCGCCTTCGCGTCGGCCCGCACCGCCGGTCCGCGTCCCTCGTCAGCCGCCTGCGCCACGCGGATGAGCCGGTCGATGCGGCCGACGCGCAGGGCCAGTCGCCGGATGGCGGCGTCGCCCGCGTGCGCCTTCCAGAGCGCGAACGGCTGCATGTGGTGCGCGACGAGCGGCGGCACCTCCTTCAGGATCCGCTCCTCGTTCGTGAGGCGGCGCAGGAAGGCAAGCGTCGGCTCCACGCCCGCGACGTCGTGCCCGGGCGAACGGAGGCGTCCGCGCAGCCAGCGCGTCGTCGCCGGCTTGCCGAAGTCGTGGCAGAGAACCGCAAGGCCGACGATCAGATCCTCGTCCGCATCGCCCGCGCCGCGCATCCGCCGTTCGACGCGCCGCCGGGCAAAGGCGTCGAGGCAGAGGCACGTGTGGTTCCATACGTCCCCTTCGGGATGCCACGTCCGGTCCTGGCGGCAGCCAATGAGGCGGCGCAGTTCCGGATAGTACCGCACCCAGTTCGTCGCACGCAGGAAGGAGAGGCCGCGCCCAATGCGGACGCCCTGCGTGAGCAGCTTCGCCCACTCTTCGAAAAGTCGTTCGGACGGAAGTCCCTCCGGCGTCATCGAACGGCAGATCGCGACCGTCTCCTGCGCGGGGGCGAGATTGAAGCGGGCGACGAACTGCATGCCCCGGAGGACGCGCAGGGGATCCTCCACGAACTTCGGAGAAACGTGGCGGAGGACACGCCGCTCCAGATCCTTTTCACCGCCATAGGGATCCTCCAGCACCCCGGCGAGCGGATCGTAGTAGAGCGCATTCACCGTGAAGTCGCGGCGGCTTGCCGCCTCGGGAATCGAGAGGTACGGATCGGAATCGATGAGAAACCCCCGGTGCCCCGTGCCGCGCTTCGACTCGCGGCGCGGCAACGCCACGTCCACCGCGATGTGCTTGAGCTTCAGCACGCCGAAGGAGAGTCCGCAGGCGTCGAACGCGAACCGCTGCCCGATGACCTCCTGCACGCGCGGCGGCTCGAGTCCGAACACCTCCAGGTCGACGTCCTTCACCTGCCGCGCGCCGAGCAGCAGGTCGCGCACCGAGCCGCCCACCATCCACGCGCGTCCGCCGGCCGCACGGACGAGTCCGGCGACCGTCTGCACGGCGTCACGAAGCTGCGGCGACAGGGCCGACAGGTCGAGCGGTGTCTGCTGTGTCGTCTCCACGGTCCCGCCGCCTCAGAGCCAGTCCACGCCGTCCTTGGCCGTCAGCAGGAGGACGCCCGCGCACGGCGCGATCTTCAGCTTCCCGTCGGCGAAGGACGCATTCGCGGGATCCTCCACGACCACCCGGCGCACGCTCCAGTTCTTCCAGATCTCGGGCGTACCCTCGTACGGCACGTCGCGGTTGTTCACCACCACCACGCCGCAGCGTCCGCCGCCGAAGCAGTGTTCCGAGACGAACACGTTCGGCACGCCCGTCTTGAGAATCCGGTTCACGGGCCGCACCTTCGCCCACACGCGCCAGGCGTCGCCCTCGTACTTGCCACCCGCCCCGTAGTACGTCTTTTCGAAGTTGTGGATGGAGACGTAGACCGTCCCTTTCCCGTACTTGTTGCGGAAGAAGACGCCCTCGCCCGCCTGGTTGCGCGCCAGCGTCTCGGCGGTCAGCGCGTTGAAGCGGCGTTTGACGGTGTAGCCGAAGGTAAGCTTGAAGTCGCCGAAGTCGCAGACGTCCTGTCCTCCGGCCTTCTGGCGGTAGGCAACCTCGATGCCGCCCACCTCCTCCATCGCGTCGAGGAACGTGTCGTTCCAGGAGAGGTAGAGCGTCGCGCCCGCACGCACACGGGACTTGAGGTCCTCCCAGCGTTCGACGGTGAGGTAGGCGCGCCCGTGCGCGTCGGGCAGGAAGTAGCAGGCGGCGTCGGGCAGCTTCTCCTCGGGATTCGCGAAGCGGGGCATGATGCCGGCCTGGCGCGCGAGGATGTAGGAGGAGTGGAGCACGTCGCGGTCCGTCGTGAGGACGACGGCCTCGGTCTTCGCCTTCGGAAGCCCCGCGACGGGCAGGGCGTCCTGCATCGCCGCGAACGCCTTCACCATGCCGACGGCCGGATACGGCGTGCGGTCACGCCTGAAGATGCCCAGCTCCACGCAGGGCTGCCGCCAGTTGTAGGGGGCGATCGTCATCCCCGTCTGGTCGTAGGCGCACCACCAGAGCATCGCCCGGCAGTCGAGGGCCCAGCTGTTCCAGAGCATATTGCGCACGTACTTCGCCACGTTCGCCTGCGACGCCTGTTCCTGGCGGCGCGAGCCGTGTTCCTCGATGAAGGCGGGCTTGCCGCCGATCTGCGCGAGCGCGTAGGTCTGCGCGGCGGCGAAGGTGGTCGAGCGCACGCTGAGGAAGTCGTCGTTGTAGACGGCGCCCCAGAAGCCGTAGGGATGGGTGGTCGTGTAGTCCGACAGCGCCGCGTTCATCGCGCTCGGCCACAACGTCTCGCGCGAGATCTCCAGGCCGTCCACGCCGATCACGGGACGCGACGGATCGGCGAGGCGGATCGTCTGGTGGACGTACCGCAGCCACACCTCGGAGTGGAACGCATTCTCGCTCTTCCCGAGGATCCGCGCCTCGTTGCCGCTCTCCCACGCCACGATCGCCTTCTTCGCCTTGAGTCGCGAGACCATGCACGCCAGATAGCGGCCCTCCCACATGAGCGCGTACGGGTCGGAGAACGGGTTGCGGTTCGCGAGCGCCGGCGGGATGTAGTTCCGGAAGGTCATCTGCCCCGTCAGGAGCGGCACGATGAGGCGGATGCCGTACTTCTCGGCGAGGTCGCAGAACGCCTCGAAACGTTCGACCATCCGCTCGTCCACGCCCGCGCGCCCGCACGGCGTGTCCGGCAACGGCTCCTCGGAGTCGAAAAGGCGCGTCTCGTTCACCTTGTCGAAGTTCCCCGCGCTCAGGTAGCAGGCGTGGATGGGCTGGAAGTCGGCCCAGTTCGGGAAGACGCGCAGGAGCCTGAAGCCGTTCGCGGCGAGGACGCGCAGGTCCTCCTCCACCGCCTTCGCATCCCACTTGCGCCACAGCTCGGTGGCGGCGTGGCTCGCCCAGTAGTTCGCGCCGAGCGTCATCCGGCCCGGCGGCAGAAAGGCATCGGCCCGTTCCGGCGCGGGCGCGGGACACGTCCCGCCCGGCGCACAGACCGTCCCCGTCGCGGCCCCCGCCGTCATCGCAACGGCGCCCAGTGCCACCAACATCAGTCTCTTCATCGTTCGTCTCCTCTCGTCTTCCCGTTGTATCCCGAGTCAAAAGAACAGCCGTCGCCCACGCCCACGACATGCGCCTCGCCGGCGAAGACGGACGTGCCGCCCACCCGCA
>CAKULR010000007.1 GCA_934667295.1 uncultured Kiritimatiellota bacterium | reverse complement strand
GGACTGGGAGGAGGCGCTGCCCCTCGGCGACGGCTCGCTCGGCGCGTTGGGCTTCGGCGGCGCGCCGCACGCGCGCGTCGCGGCGCTCGCCGAAAGGCTGGCGGCGCTCGGGACGGGGACGCAGGTGACGGCGCTCGCGCCCGTTCCCGAGTCGGTGCCCGGCGCGGGCGTGTGCGGGGCCGACCTCGCGGCGTCGAAGGCGCGCTGGGGCGCGGCGGCCGAGGAGGCGGAGATTGTCGTGAACGCGACGCCGATGGGGCTCCACGAGGGGGAGCCGAGCGCGCTCCCGCCGTCCGCGTTCCATCCGGGGCAGTTCGTCCTCGACATCGTGCCGACCGTCCACTTCCCGCCCACGGCGGCGGCTGCGAAGGCGGCGGGCGCCGAGGCCGCCGACGGACTCGAATTCCTCGTCGGGCAGGGCGCGAAGTCGTTCGAGTTCTGGACGGGCCTCACCGCCGACCGCGCCGCGATGCTCCGCGCGATCCGGGGTTGAGCGGACGGGAAGGTTGCTTCTAACGGAAAGGACAGTCGAATGGAACTCATCATCTGCAGGACGAAGGAAGAGGCGAGCCGCCGGGCGGCCGACCTCGTGGCGGCGTGCGTGAAGCGGAACCCGAAGGCCGTGCTGGGCCTCGCGACCGGTTCGACGCCCGTGGAGATGTACAGGTGCCTGATCGCCGACAACAAGGCGAAGAAGATCTCCTTCAAGACGGTGCGCACCTGGAACCTGGACGAATACTGGGGGCTTCCGCCGACCCACGACCAGAGCTATCGGTACTTCATGGACGCGAACCTCTTCGATTCGATCGACATCGCGAAGAAGAACACGCACGTCCTCAACGGGCTTGCGGAGGACTGGCGGAAGGAGGTCGCGGACTACGAGGCGGCGATCAGGAAGGCGGGCGGCATCGACCTGCAGGTGCTCGGCATCGGGTCCGACGGCCACATCGCGTTCAACGAGCCGGGCAGTTCGCTCGCGAGCCGCACGCGCATCGTCTCGCTTACGCCGCAGACGATCAAGGACAACGCGCGGTTCTTCAAGAAGGCCGCCGACGTGCCGAAGCAGGCGCTCTCGATGGGCGTGGGGACGATCCTGGAGGCGAAGCGCATCGTGCTGCTCGCGTTCGGCGCGAACAAGGCCGACGCGGTGAAGGGCATGGTCGAGGGCGGCGTCTCGCAGTTCTGCACGGCGAGCGCGCTCCAGATGCACCCGGACGCCTGGGTGTTCTGCGATACGGCGGCGGCGGCCAGGCTGAAGCTGGGAAAATACTACGCCTGGCGCGGCGAGGAGGCCCTGAAGGGCGAATTGGCGGGCTGAATTTTCTTGTTCTACCCACTTGCGTCTTCGTTCCGACTTCGGTATACTATTCGGGCTTGTCAAAAAAAGCCACTTTAGCTCAGTAGGTAGAGCACATCCTTGGTAAGGATGAGGTCGGCGGTTCGATTCCGCTAGGTGGCTCCAGTATGACGAACAACGTAACACAACTCACAGGAGTCCAAAATGGCTAAGGAAACATTCGATCGCGGCGGCAAGCCGCACGTGAACGTCGGCACCATCGGCCACGTCGACCACGGCAAGACCACCCTCACGGCCGCCATCACGCACGTCCAGTCCCTCAAGGGGCTGTGCGACGAAATCAAGTACGACCAGGTTGCGAAGGCTTCGGAGTCCGCCGGTCGTCGTGATGCCACCAAGATTTTGACGATTGCCTCCTCCCACGTCGAGTACGCGACGGAGAAGCGCCACTACGCGCACGTGGACTGCCCCGGCCACGCCGACTACGTGAAGAACATGATCACGGGCGCGGCGCAGATGGACGGCGCGATCCTCGTCGTCTCCGCCGTTGACGGCGCGATGCCGCAGACGCGCGAGCACGTGCTGCTCGCCCGCCAGGTCGGCGTGCCGAAGATCGTCGTCTTCCTCAACAAGTGCGACCTCGTCGAGGATCCGGAAATGCTCGACCTCGTCGAGATGGAAGTCCGCGAGCTCCTTTCCAAGTACGACTACGACGGTGACAACGCCCCGGTCATCCGCGGCGCCGCCTATCCGGCCACCCAGGCCACGTCGAAGGACGATCCCGCGTGCAAGTGCATCGACGAGCTCATGGATGCCCTTGACTCCTACATTCCCGAGCCCCAGCGCGAGCTCGACAAGCCGTTCCTCATGCCGATCGAGGACATCTTCTCGATCGAAGGCCGCGGCACGGTGGTGACGGGCCGCGTCGAGCGCGGTGTCATCAAGGTCGGCGACGAAGTCGAGATCGTCGGTCTCAAGCCGACGGCGAAGACGGCCGTCACGGGCGTCGAGATGTTCCGCAAGCTGCTTGACCAGGGTCAGGCCGGCGACAACATCGGCACGCTCCTCCGTGGTACGAAGAAGGAAGACGTCGAGCGCGGCCAGGTCCTCGCGAAGCCGGGTTCCATCACGCCGCACACCGAGTTCAACGGCCAGGTCTACGTCCTCACGAAGGACGAGGGCGGCCGCCACACGGCGTTCATGAAGGGCTACCGTCCGCAGTTCTACATCCGCACGACGGACGTGACGGGCGACATCGGCCTCCCCGAGGGCGTCGAGATGGTCATGCCGGGCGACAACGTTGCGATCGACGTCAAGCTGATCGCGCCGGTCGCGCTGGAAGAGAAGATGCGCTTCGCCATCCGCGAAGGCGGCCGCACGGTCGGCGCCGGCACGGTTTCGAAGATCATCAAGTAACAACGAAGATGCGTCTTCTGTGAGATGCCTGCCCCGAGTCCCGGCCACAGTGGTCGACCGGGGCGACGGGCGGGCTGATTCCTCGAAGAATACACTTGCAGACGACGGAAGGATTTGATACAATGCCCCGCGATTTGGCAATTCTAGCGTGTACCGAGTGCAAGCGCCGCAACTATACGTCGACGCGCAACAAGAAGACGATGACGGAACGTGTCGAAAAGGCGAAGTTCTGCCCGTTCTGCCGCAAGCATACCGGTCACAAGGAAGTCAAGTAATTTGTGGTGTCCGCCTCTGTGGCGGAAGCCAAGTAGGGTAGTAGCACAATGGCAGTGCAGCGGTCTCCAAAACCGCCTATGGGGGTTCGATTCCCTCCTACCCTGCCAACTTATTTTCAGAGGATGAGATGAAGAACTTCTTTCACCGCGTCATCGGGTACTTCGCGGAAGTGAGGGGCGAAGCACGCCGCGTGTCCTGGCCTGGCAAGCACGAGCTCTACGATTCGACGCTCGTGGTGCTTGCCTTCATCGTCATTCTCGCCGTCACCACGCTGGTGTGCGACAAGGTGATCCAGAAGTTCATCGCGCTCGTGCATACGGGCGTCTGAGAGGTGGCTGATCCATGAAGAAGGAATGGTTCGTCCTTCAGACCCTCACGGGTCAGGAGAACAAGGTTCAGACCTCGATCAAGGCCCGTACCGTCATGGAGGAGATGGGCGAGTACGTCGGCCAGTGCATCATCCCGATGGAGAAGGTCACGGAGACCAAGAACGGGAAGAAGCGCACGCTGAACAAGAAGGTCTTTCCGGGCTACGTGCTCGTCGAGATGGCCCTCTACGGAGAGGGGATGGATCCGGCGACGGGCAAGCGGGCGATTGTGGAGCGCACGTGGCAGTTCCTGCGCGAGACGCCCGGCGTGATCGGGTCCTGGCTCATGCAGCGGCCGACGCCGCTCTCCCAGGCGGAAGTGGATGCGATTCTCTCGACGAAGCCGATGCAGGCCGCCGAGAAGCCGCGTCCGAAGGTTACTTTCAACGTGGACGACACGGTGAAGATCAACGAAGGCGCGTTCATGGGTTTGACGGGCCTCGTTTCAATGGTTGATCCCGACAAGGGCAAGCTCAAGGTTGAAGTCAGCGTCTTCAGCCGCAAGGTCCCTGTCGACGTCGATTACTGGCAGGTCGAGAAGGTGTCCGTGGAGGACATGCAGGCCCAGCCGCAGGAATAGGCGTTGGTTTTGCGGGCCGTCTGCACCGGTTGGGATGCCGGGAGGTTCCGCGGAAAGTGAAGGAAAGAAATGGCTAAGAAGGTCAAGGGAGTTGTCAAGCTCCAGATTCCCGCCGGTGCCGCGAATCCCGCGCCGCCCGTGGGTCCGGCGCTCGGTTCCGCCGGCGTGAACATCATGCAGTTCTGCAAGGAGTTCAACGCCAAGACGCAGAAGCAGGCCGGTCTCGTGATCCCCGTGATCATCACCGTCTACCAGGACCGCAGCTTCTCGCTGCAGTTCAAGTCGCCGCCCGCGAGCGTGCTCCTGAAGAAGGCTGCCGGTCTCGCCAAGGGCTCGGGCGTTCCGAACAAGAACAAGGTCGGCAAGGTCACCAAGGACGATCTCAGGCAGATCGTCGAGACGAAGAAGGCCGATCTCAACACGACCGACGTCGAGGCCGCGATGCGCATGATCGCCGGTACCGCCCGCAACATGGGCATCGAAGTCGTGGACTGAAAGGAACGCAGCCATGTCCAAGCGTAGCAAGAGATATCAGAACACCCTCAAGGAGGCGCCGAAGAAGGCCGTCTCCGTCGAGGAAGCCATCAAGTTCATCAAGTCCCACCCCGGCTCGAAGAAGTTCGACGAGACGCTTGACGTCTCCATGCGCCTCGGTGCGGACACCACCAAGACCGACACCCCGGTGCGCGGTACGGTGAAGCTCCCCGCCGGTTCCGGCAAGAAGGTCAAGGTCGTCGTCTTCGCGGGTGGCGACCACGCCGAGGAGGCCCGCGCGGCGGGCGCCGACTTCGTCGGCCTCGACGACATGATCGAGAAGGTGCTGGGCGGCTGGACCGACTTCGACGTCGCGATTGCGACGACCGAAGCCATGAAGAGCGTGCGCAAGTGCGCCCGTATCCTCGGTCCGCGCGGCCTCATGCCGAACCCCAAGACGGGCACGGTCACGGACGATCCCGCCACCGCCGTCAAGGACGCGAAGGCCGGCAAGGTCGACTTCCGCATGGACAAGACGGGCAACTGCTGCGTCATCGCCGGCAAGCTCTCGTTCGACGCGGACAAGCTCCTCGCCAACGTGAACGCCGTCGTCGAGGCCGTCCAGGCCGCGCGCCCGGCCGCCGTGAAGGGCGTCTTCATCAAGTCCCTCACGCTCTCGTCCACCATGGGCATCGGCGTGCCCTGCACCCTCGCGGCCGCCGAGTAAGGAGTTTTGAGCCATGAGAATTGAAAAGGTTGCAATCCTCAACGAAGTCACGACCCGCGTCAAGGAGTCGGACTACTGCTTCATCATCAACTACGGCGGCGTCGATGTCGTGAAGATGGGTGCGCTCCGCACCGACCTCCGCGCCTGTGACTCGCGCCTCTTGGTGGTGAAGAACTCGTACCTCGCCAAGGTCGCCGCCGAGAAGGGCTGGTCTGATGACGTCAAGGCGATGCTCTCCGGCACGACCGCGATCGTGACGGGCAAGGGCGAGCCGACCGCCGTCGCCAAGGCGATCATGAAATTCGTCGATGGGTCCGATGGCCGCGCGTCCGTCAAGGGCGCCGACTACGATGGTGCCATCGTGGACGCCAAGATGGTCGAGGCCCTCTCCAAGATTCCCGGCAAGAACGAGCTCCGTGCGATGTTCCTCATGCTCCTCAAGGAGCCGGCGACGCGCCTGGCGCGCGTCCTCTCCGAGAAGGCGAAGAAGGGCGAATAACAACAGCTTTCGTAAAACAACGAAACCCTCTGGATGAAACACGCCAGCGGTTGAAGAAGAAGGAAGAAGAAAATGACGAACGAAGAAATCATCAAGGAACTGTCGGGCAAGACGGTCCTCGAAATCAACGAACTCGTGAAGGCGCTCGAAGAGGCGTGGGGCGTTTCCGCCGCCGCCGCCGTCGCCGTGGCCGGTCCTGCCGCCGCCGCTCCCGCCGAGGAGAAGACGGAGTTCGACGTGGTCCTCAAGGCCGCCGGTGCGAACAAGATCGCCGTCATCAAGGAAGTCCGCGCAATCACGGGCCTGGGTCTCAAGGACGCCAAGGACATGGTCGAGGGCGCGCCGAAGACGGTCAAGGAAGGTGCCTCCAAGGAGGATGCCGAGAAGATCGCCGACCAGCTCAAGAAGGCCGGTGCCGAGGTCGAGATCAAGTAAGGATCCCGTCGGTTCTGCTGAAAGGCCGCGTCCATCCGGACGCGGCTTTTTCGTCATTTTGGAAGAACGAAATCATGTCCAGGATCATGGAGGAACATGTCCATGCGTGAATTGCTTGAGGCGATCAGGAGTGCGAATACCGTCGGCTGCTTGACCGGGGCGGGTGTCTCGACCCTGTGCGGCATCCCCGACTTCCGGGGACCGCAGGGGTTTTACCGGCAGCCGGACGCGGAACGCATCTTCGACATCGACTGGTTCGACCGTGACCCGTCCATCTACTATCGGGGCTGTGCGGAACTTGTCTACGGACTTGGCCGCTTCTCGCCCGGTCCCGTTCACCAGGCCCTGAAGCTTTTGGAGGATATTGGCAAGCTGAAGGGCATTGCAACGCAGAACATCGACATGCTCCATCAGAAGGCCGGTTCGTCGCACGTCTACGAGGTACATGGTTCACCCCTCCACCATCACTGTCGCCTCTGCGGCGACGAGAAGACCTTCTCCGAGATCCTGGCGATGCTTGCGGATTTGAAGGTCCGATACCCCGACCATCCCGAGGCCCAGGTTCCCCGTTGTACATGCGGAGGTGCCTACAAGCCGGACATCACCTTCTTCGGCGAGGCGTTGCCCGAGAAGGCGTTTGCCGCCGCGCAGGAACTCGCGATTCGTTCGGACGTCTTTCTCGTCCTCGGTACGTCGTTGACGGTCTTCCCTGCCGCAGGCCTGCCACGTCTGACGCTCCAGGCGGGAGGCAAGGTCTTCATCGTGAACGCCCAGCCGACGTCGCTCGATGCGTATGCGACCGGTGTTTTTCGGGATCTCGGTACATTCGCCGAAACAATATTGTCCCTCTAGCGCGAAACGGGAGGGACGCGCTTGTCGTGTCCGTTCATACCCCCGCTTGCCCGGTACTCAAATTCCTCCTTGCCGTCTGGTAATAAATAAGATACACTTGTTGTCGGTTCTGGTGTTCCCAGAATCTGTTTCCAGTTATGTCCGCCACCGACAGAGTCCTTTCGCAGTTCCTCCGGGCCGTCCTCCTACAGATGAAGGCGCTAGGATTGAACCAGACGACGCTTGCGCGCCGCCTGAACGTGTCGCGTCCCTACGTGACGAAGGTTCTCCACGGTGACGTCAACATCACCTTCGGGGCCGCGTGGCGGCTTGCGAAGGCGCTGGAAATGGATTTCGTTCCACAGTTGGTTGAGGCGCGGAGGCCCGTACCTCAACCGGTCGAACCACTCCCGACGGCGGAGGGCGTCTAGCCGCTCCGCCGTCTAACGAACAGACAAGCATGCGCCCCGTGACGCAGATCGAAACTTCAAGTGAGGTACTTCGTGCATACCCCACGGGCGCGGAGCGTTGCCGGATTGTGTAAGGGCATAGGATTGTAATGGCCAAAATCAAGCCAATATGAAAGGTATGCTATGATTAACATTGGTATCATCGGTTGTGGGTTTGTTGGTGGCGCTTTGAAGGCGTGGTTGGAGGAGAACAACAAGGATGCGAAGGTGCTTGTATCCGATCCGCCGAAGGGGTACAACGACGACCTTTCGCGGATCGACATCGCCTTTCTTCAGATCCATGTGCCGACGGAAGACGACGGCACGCAGGATTTGACATTGATGAAGCGATTGATTCGTGGCTTGCCGGACGTGCCGGTGTTTGTTCGGACGACGATTCTGCCCGGTACGAGCGAACGTCTGTCGCGCGAGACACAACATTGCGTGCGCTTCATGCCGGAGTTCCTGACCGAGCGTACGCACATAGAGGATTTCCGCAGACAGTCGATGGTGTTTCCCGTCGAGGGCGATGCGGCGGCGCTTGCGCTTCTGACAAAAGTCTTCCCCAGTAAGAAATTCGTCGTGATGTCGGCGCTCGACGCTGAAATTACGAAATATGCGCACAACGTCTTTGGGGCGTACAAGGTCACGTACTTCAATGCCGTCCGCGAGTATTGCGAGAAGATGGGTGCGGACTGGGCGAAAGTCCATACGGGTTGCCTGCTGTCGGGCTACATCAACGACATGCACACGTACGTTCCGGGGCCCGACGGAAAGAAGGGCTATGGCGGCAAGTGTTTTCCGAAGGACGTGAACGCCTTTGCAAAGCTGACGGCCGGGACGTCGCTTGGGACTTTGCTCGCCCCGCTTCATGAATTGAACGTCCATTTCCGGGGCGTGGAGGAGCGTATATGAAACCGGGAGACGCGGAGGATGGGGCAATGATCTATCACCATTTTTCTGCAATGGGGTCAGACCCCATAGAAAGTTGTCTTGCGCAAACCACTGGGCAGAGAAGTCGAGAAGTTGAAGACGTATGAACAAGGAGATTCAACATGGACTTGGTTGAGGTAAAGTCGAAAATGCTGGTGTTACGCAATCAGGCGGTGCTACTGGATCGTGATGTCGCGGTAATCTACAATGTCCAGACAAAAGAGGTCAACCAGGCTGTTCGCAACAATCCGGACAAGTTCCCGAACGGGTTCGTCTTCCGGCTGAATGCGGATGAGTTCATAGATTGGAAGTCAAAGATTTTGACTTCCAATCTGTCGCCGGAAGTCTTGCAGACGCTGAAGGACGGAAATCCAGAACAGGCGGCAAAATTGACGCAAGCGGGGCATAAACTGGCCGCGCTCATCGGCGACAACCTCTCGACAGAATCGACCAAGACGACAATCGAGCTGAATTTTGCCGTTTTGAAGATCACACATGAGGTGACGCGAGCCAAGACGCGGAAATAGATTAAAGATGTCCCCGAGGAAGGACGAGACTGGACAATGACCTACGCACGTCGGTACAGATGGGCGCAGCGATTTGAGCGTCTGGGCGCACCGAAGGCCGACTCTGGCCTTGTGGCGAAGAACACGCTCGTCCTATACCTGCGGATGCTGGCCGTCCTGTTCGTGGGGTTGTTCACGAGCCGAATTCAGCTTCAGGCTCTTGGTGTCGAGAACTATGGCCTTTATGGTGTTGCCATGGCGACGGTCGGATTGTTCGGCTTTGTCAGCGGTTCGCTTTCAATGGCGTCCTCGCGTTTCTTGACGGTAGAAATGGGCAAGGGGTGCATCGGCAGTGTCAAGCGGGTGTTCTCGACGGTACTGTGCTGCCAGTTTGCAATGGCTTGTCTCGTCGCTTTTCTCCTGGAGACCATCGGGCTTTATGTGCTGGGCACGAAACTGAACATTGCGCCGGATCGGCTTTCCGCCGTCAGGTGGGCATTCCACTGCGGTGTCGCGTCAACATTCCTGACCATTACGCAAGTTCCGTACGGTGCCGTGATCATTGCGCATGAACGCATGTCGGCCTTTGCGTACATGACGTTCTATGACGTCGCGGCGAAACTTGCCATTGTCTATTTACTCTTCATCACGCCGTTCGACCGCCTCGTCACCTATTCGACGCTCTTTTTCCTGTCTTCGGTCACGACCATCGTCGTTTACCGCGTCTACTGCATCCTGCATTTCACCGAAGCGCGCTTCAGGTTTGTGTTCGATCGGCGCATTGTCCGTGAGATTTCCGGTTTCATCGGTTGGCAGTTCCTGAGCCAGATCGTGTTCCTTTCCATGACGCAGGCGGTGACGTTGCTCAATCAGCGCTATTTCGGTCCCGTTGTCGTGGCGGCATGTTCAATTGGCGTCAGCGTTTACGGACAGATCAATGCCTTTATCACCAATTTCAAAACGGCTGCCAATCCACAAGTCATCAAGCTTTATGCCGCCAAGCAGTTTGAGCAGTCGAAGAGCCTTCTGATCGAAACCGTTCATTATTCGGCTTTTCTTCTGTTAATTTTGGGCGTTCCGATCTGGTCGTACGCGCCGGAGATCCTTCGCCTGTGGCTGGGTGAGAATGTCCCGCAATATGCCAGCGGATTCCTGCGCGTGATTCTGATTGGCGCCTTCTTCCAGAACTTCGACTACTCCATGTTCACCGTCATCTACGCCGACGGCCGCATGAAGTACAACACGTTTGCCGATCTGATATTCTACCCTCTTGTGTTTACCGCGATCTGGGCCAGCGTTATCGCTTTCAAGTGCCCCTACACGACGGCGTTGGGACAGGCGTTTCTGTCAGTTGCATTGGCTCTGGCGGTGAAGCCTGTCTTGCTGCATTTCATGTCCGGCTATCGGTTCCACGATTTTGTGCAGATGTTCGTGCCGTCCTTTGCCGCACTGGCTCTTTGCGTCGGTGGCGGTTGTCTGGTTCGCCTGACCTGTCCGAACGGCCCCTGGTGGCTCGTTCCGAATTGCGCGTTGGTGTCGGGATTGAACGCCTTTCTGATTTTTACGGTGGTCGCGTCCGAGCGTGTGCAGGTGCAAGTACTTCGGCTTTTGTGTCGTGCGGGCGCTCCGGGCCGGTTCGTTTCGGGAGTTGCTGGAGGCTATTTTGAACGTGTGCGGCTTGTCCGCAGAAAACTTCGCGTCGGACAATGGAGAGGGGCGTCGTCGTGAAGGGCATGGTGTTCGACATTCAGGAATTCGCGGTCAACGATGGGCCGGGACTGCGCATCACGGTTTTTCTGAAGGGATGCCCGCTACGTTGCAAATGGTGTCACAATCCCGAAGGATTGAGTTCCGCACCGCAAGCGAACAGGTTCACGGGTCAGACCGTGGGCCGTGAATGGATGGTGGACGAAGTGCTTTTGCGCATCTTGCCCTTTAAGGATGCCTTTGACCTTTCAGGTGGAGGCGTGACGTTTTCGGGCGGTGAGGCGACGGCGCAGCCGGAATTCCTGATTGCGGTCGCATCGGCTCTGCGAGCACATCATATCCGTGTCAATCTCGATACCTGTGGGTATTGTCCAAATGAGACGTTTTCGTCTATTCTCAAAACGGTCGATCTTGTCTACTACGACCTCAAGTGCATGGATGATGCCGTGCATCGCGCGATGACAGGCGTCAGTAATGCGCTCGTTCTTGCAAACGCGCAAACACTCGCCGCGTCGTCGGTCCCGTATCGCATTCGCGTACCGCTTACGCCCGGCGTCGGCGACACGTCCGCGAATCGTGCGGCAACGGAAGCGTTTGTGTCTTCGTTGGCACGTCCGCCGTTGGGTATCGACTATCTGCCGTTCAACGAGCTGGCTGGTGCGAAATATGCCGCCTATGGGATGAAGTACGGTTTTGAGGGGACGACGACATGAACGAGCGGCTTACAAGACTGCGAGAGGAAACGCTTCGCCACGTGTTTCGACGGTATCGCCACCCCCCCGTGGACAATCGTATGCGTTGGGCCCTCTCGCGCGACGAGGCGCAAAACGCCACGATGCTTTTCGCCTTGCGTTGTCGTGAAGAGCAGCCGATCGTTTTGCCGGACGAGCGTATCTGCTTCATGCGTTCGCGGACACGGATGACCCAGTGCCGTGGAGACGTCTCGGCGATGGCGCAGCTGATTCGCCGTATACGTTCGGTTCCCGCGCGCATCTTGCGCAAGGTTGGCCCGTGTTCGGCGGGCTCCGGAAGAACGGTTGGTCGCAGCATTTCCAACACGACACCCGACTATGCGCTCTTTCTGCGGGAAGGCCTGAACGGGCGCATCGCCGCCGCACAAGCGCGGGCGAAAACCGCAAGTAAAGGCGAATACACGTTTCTTCAACTCGCCGTTGACGGATTGGAGGCGTTGAGGGAGTTGGTTTCACGCTATGCCGTTGAGGCTCGGCATGTCGGTAATGCCGAGATGGCCGAACTGCTTGCGCGCGTACCGGCCAATCCGCCACATACCCTGCACGAGGCCCTGCAGTCCATTCGCATTCTCCAGTTTGCGTTCTATCTTCATGGTTCGTCCCACTGTGGCCTCGGACGCATGGATCAGTACCTCTGGCCGTTCTACCGGGGTGACTTGGAGGCCGGACGGCTCACGCGGGAAGCGGCTCGGGAACTTCTTGCGGAGTTTTTCATTTCCCTCAATCGAGATTCCGATCTCTATCCGGGTGTCCAGCAGGGGGACAATGGGCAGAGCGTGATGCTGGGTGGATGCAAGCCGGAGGACGGAACCTCGGCCGTTAATGACCTGACGTATCTGCTGCTCGAAGTCTCGCGGGACGTGCGGCTCATCGATCCGAAGATCAACCTACGCATCGACCGTAACACCCCCCTTGATCTTCTCGAATTGGGTTGTGAGCTGACGAAGTGCGGGCTGGGCTTCCCGCAGTATTCCAACGACGAGGTCGTGATTCCCGCGCTCGTGAAGAAAGGCTATCGGCTGGAGGACGCGCGGGACTATTCGGTTGCGGCGTGCTGGGAGTTTGTCGTTCCAGGCCGGGCACTGGACATTGTCAATCAAGCCGCTGTGTCGTTTCCGCATGCCGTTGATGCCGCCTTGCGGGATGCCGTCAGGCGAGGCCGTTTCTCAATTGAGTCTTTTCGTACGACGATTCGTGCGAACGTGCGGCGACAGGTCGAGAAGGCCGTGTCAATGCGCGAGGTGCGGCATTCTGCGCCGTTCCTGTCCGCGTTCTTTGACGGTACGTTGGAATCGGGCCGTGACCTGACGGAGATTGCGCCGTACAAGAACATTGGTCTTCATGGCGCCGGTTCGGCGAATGCCGCAGACGCGCTTTCGGCGATCGAGCAGGTCTTTGCCACGGACGGGCTGAAGGGTCTGAAGCGACTCGTTGCGGCGGAGGACGACAACTTTGCGGCAGAAGCCGCGTTGCGTGCGCGGCTGGTGGACGACATGCCGAAAGTCGGCAACGCCGATGCGACGGCGGACGGGAACCTGAAGTTCCTTTTCGACGCCTTTGCCGATGTGGCGGAGGCGTTCAGTACGCCTGATCGGCAGATTCGTCCCGGCTCCGGCTCGGCGATGTACTACATCTGGCTGACGGACACGCACAGGAACGCGCGCAGTCAGATCGAGCCAATCGTTGGCGCGACGGCCGACGGTCGCCTCCGTGATGCGCCGTTGGCGTCCAGTCTCGCCCCGGCGCATGAAGCGAAGGTCGGTGGCGTCCTGAGCGTGCTGAAGTCCTTTTCCGCCATCGACTATTTGCGGATCATGAATGGAGGGCCGATCACGATCGAGTTCAGCCACACGGTCTTCAAGACGGACGAAGGCGTGAAGAAGCTGGCGCAGTTGATCCGCTACTTCGTTCTGTTGGGCGAACAGCAACTTCAGCTCAACGTACTGAATGTCGAAGAGCTGGAGGACGCGCTCGTTCACCCGGAGTTGCATCGCAATCTCGTCGTGCGCGTGTGGGGTTGGAGCGGCTATTTCTGTGAACTTGACCGCGAGTTCCAGATGCAGATCATTCGGAGGCATCGCTATGGCGCATGACTTGATTCAAATTGATGCGGTCGTTGCCGGTGCGGGACTCTGGGGCTGCACGGTCGCGCGTCGCTTGGCGGAGGCTGGGAAACGGGTGCTGGTCGTGGAGAAACGTCCCGCCATTGGGGGGAACTGCCGCTGCGAGATTGATGCCGAGACGGGAATTGAGGTTCATGCGTACGGCTCGCACATCTTCCACACGCATATCCCCGAAGTCTGGGCGTTCGTGAACCGGTTCACGGCGTTCAACGGCTATCAGCACAAGGTGCTGGCGTGGACGAAGGCGCGCGGGTTTGACCGGCCGCCGGGGGGCAAGTGCTGCGCCGAGGGCGCGATGTATCATCTGCCGGTGGGGTTGGCGTTGGTCAACAAGTTCTTCGGCGTCGAGCTGCGCCCGTCCGAGGTCAAGGCGTTTCTGGACGATTCGGGGCGCAGGACGGCTCTTTTCGACGCATTCTTCCGAGGGTATACGTCGAAACAGTGGGGACAGGCCCCGGAGGACGTCGATCCGGCGGTCATCCGGCGCGTGCCGGTTCGCGAAAACTACGACACGAACTACTTCAACGACGCCTGGCAGGGCATTCCGTCCGATGGCTACAACGCGCTGTTCGCGCGCCTTTTGGATCATCCGAACGTCACCGTGCGGACGTGCGTCAGCCTGACGTGCGAGGACGGACGGCTCGTCCTTATGGACGAACGGACGGGGGCGCGCGATTCGCTGTCCGGCCTCGGCCGTTTGGGTTCGGCTGAAACCGTCCGCCCGTTGCCCGTCTACTTCTCAGGTCCTCTCGACGCGCTGTTCGGTTATCGGCTCGGTGCGTTGCCGTGGCGGACATTGAAGTTTGAGCGCCAGACGCTCGACTGCCGAGACTATCAGGGCACGAGCGTGGTCAACTATCCCGATCTTGACGTGCCGTACACGCGCGTTCACGAGTTCAAGCACTACCATCCCGAACGGGATCCTGCTTCGCGCTGGGGGTACGACGCGCCGAAGACCGTCGTCATGCGTGAGTACAGCGCGGCGTGGCGATTGGGCGACGAGCCGTATTATCCGATCAACAATGCCGTGTCTGCCGCGCGGCTTGCCAGCTATCAGCATGAGGTGGTGGCGTTCAACCGTCGTTCGCCCGTGCGGCTTGTCGTCGGAGGGCGGTTGGGAAACTATCGCTACTTCGACATGGACAAGACCATTGAAGACGCCTTGAAAGTGAAAATCGACGAGATGCCCTCCGCAAACACATAACATCACCAGTTTTATGGATAAGCTTCTTTCCATCATCGTTCCTTCCTACAACATGGAAAAATACCTGCCGAAGTGCCTCGACAGCCTGATTGTCGACGACGCGGACATGCTGAACCGGCTGGATGTCATCGTGGTCAACGACGGGTCGAAAGACCATACGAGCGGGATTGCGCACGGATTCGAGGCAGAGTATCCGGGCGTCTTCCGCGTCATCGACAAGGCGAACGGGAACTACGGCAGCTGCATCAACGCGGCGCTGCCGACGGTGAAAGGGCGTTTCGTCAAGATCCTCGACGCCGACGACACCTACGACACGGCGGCGTTCGGGCGGTACCTGAATGAACTCGCGAAACTTCCGCCGACGGTGGACATGGTGATGAACGACTGGGTTCAGGTCAACGCGCGGGGCGACGTTACCGAATCCAAATCCTACCCGTTGCCGACGGATGTGCCATTGGGTGTCGAGATGTGCGTCAGGCGTAAATGCGAAATGGCCATGTATGCCACGGCCTACCGTACGGCGCTCGTCAAGGAGATCGGCTACACGCAACTGGAGGGCATTTCGTATACGGATACCGAATGGATGTATCTCCCGCCAGCATTTGCGCGTGAAATGCGTTATGTCAAGCAGCCAGTCTACCGCTATCTGTTGGGGCGGGCCGGGCAGACCATGGAGCATGCGACATTTGTCAGGAATGTCTGGATGCTTGACAAGATCTTTGACAGAATGCTGAAGCAGTATGATGCAGGATCCTGTTCGCGAGCGTCACGGCCCTATCTGGAGTTTCAATTGCGAAGAGCGCTTTCAATCTCACTCTCTCTCCATTTGGATGCTTCGCTTCTCCCGCAGTTCTCAGCGTATGCGAAACGGCTTCGGCAGATGATTGCGACGCATGGGTTTCTTTCGACTGCGGTGCGCTCCATGACGGTTTTCACCCGGTCGCCATTCTGTTTTCATTACGTCGAGTTCGTCTTGAGATACCCATTTTGGGGGTGCATCGTTCTTCCGTTCGTGAATAAGTACAGTTTTATTCGCGCTAAGATATGAAGTTCTCCATCATAATTCCCGTCTACAATGTCGCGCCGTATCTGCGTGCGTGCCTTGATTCTGTCTTGGCGCAGACGTATGCGGATTGGGAGGCCATCTGCGTTGATGACGGCTCGACGGATGGGAGCGGGGCGATTCTGGACGAGTACGCGGCGAAAGACGCGCGATTCAAGGTTGTCCACCAGAAGAATGCGGGGGTGAGTGTTGCGCGCAACAATGGAATGAGCTTGTCACGCGGCGATGTGTTCTGCTTTGTCGATGGCGATGATTTTGTGGCGGATGATCTTTTGGAGGAAGTGGCGCGATTGTTCGCAAAAGAGCGACCTGATCTTGTGCGGATTCACTATCGTTGCTATCAGGGACTTGGTACGGTCGATAATCGGGAGGACTGTTCGTGTCAGGTCCTGGATGGGCGAGACGCCATTGACGAATGGGCTGTGCAAACGCTTCCCGAGAAAGGGTTTGCATGGGTGGTCTTCGTCAGGCGTGAGCGTGTGAAAGAGTGCTTTGCTGAAGGTGTGTGTTTTGCCGAAGACATGTTGTTTGTCATGGGCGTCGTGGCGTGTTGCTCCCGAGTTGTGCAGTCGCAGTTTAGAGGATACTTTTATCGGTATCTTCCAGATTCAGCAACACGTAAAATGTTGAGTTCGGAAGAACGGTTCAGGTTCTTCACGAAATTTAAAGATGTAGCAGAGGCGTATCGAGGGCATGGTGGTCGTTTGTCGTGGGCGGCTTGGTTTAACTTGGCGAGTTGGATTCTGCGGCCGCACGATACGATTTTCAAGGATGAATTGCATACTGTCTTTTCCGAACTTGTGGCAACCGGGCTGGTTGACGTGACGACCTATCCGTATTATGCGAGACTCTGCTGTCTCATTTATGTCCGAACAGGTCTGCTGTGGCCAGTTCGAGGGATTTATTCCCTTGTTATGACGGCTGTCAAGATCCGTGATTCGTTGCGTAGATGGCATCTAGATGTTAGGAAGGAGGGGTGCTGATGAAGATTGCCCTTGTCGGTTCGACATTATTTGGTCGTGGTGCCGAATTTGTGCTTGCCGCCCTTGCGAAGGGCTTGAGCAGACGTGGGCATCGTGTTGACGTAATCGTTACAAAGTATCATGCGGACTTTGCGAATGCGCACCCGAAGGTGAGGCCATTTGATATTGGAAAAGGGGCGCAGTTGCTCATAACGCGGGCACGAAGGGGTCGCTATGCGTTTTGGGAATTGAGACGGCTGTTTGTACGGGGTGGGTATGATGTCGTGATTTGTCAAGCGGCAACGATGGCTGTTCCGTGTGTCGTTGCGTCGCTTGGATTGCGACATAAACTTATCTGTGTAAGGCATAGTGGGTGCATTGGCGTTGATGGGCATGGTCTCCGTGTTCCGCCTTCTCGACGCTTTTTCGATCAGATAATCAATAAGGTGATGCTCCGGTTTGATGCCCAGTTTGCCGTGAGTCGGGGAACGTCGTATGATATCCATCGCATATCTGGATATCCGTTAGAGAAAATCCATGTTGTCAACAATCCTGTTTTTGAAGAGTGCTGTGAAATTGAAACGCAAAAATCTGAAATCCCGATTGTCATGTCGGCCGGAGCCTTGTGCGAACTGAAGCATTATGACCTCCTGATTCGTGCCTTTGCCATTGTACGCAAAAACAGAACCTGTGTGCTGAAGATATTCGGGGAGGGTGATAAGCGGGAAGAATTGGAAGCGTTGGTGCATTCGCTGGGGCTTGATGATTCGGTTGTCTTCCCTGGGTTTACGAATGACTTGAGGCCTGAACTTGCCAGTGCCTCATGTTTTGCCATATCAAGTTATGTGGAGTCCTTTTGCATAGTCCTTGTCGAGGCGCTTGCGGCTGGTGTGCCAGTCGTGTCGGTCGATTGTCCTTATGGCCCGCGCGAGATCCTTAAAGATGGGCGCTATGGTCTCTTGGTTGAGAATAATGATGCTGTTGCGCTTGCGAAGGGAATCGATCGTGTGCTTGATGGAAACGGGATTCGTCCTACCCGGGAAATGGTCGCGCCTTATAGTTTTGATGCCGTTGCAGAGCAGTATGAAAAGGAGCTTCAGAAACTATGAAACCCTTTCGACTTTGGATTATCGGATTGCTGACGGGGTGGTTGCCTGAAACTCGTTTTTTCCCTCTCAAGGCCAGATTACTGCGATGGTGCGGCGCGCAGGTCGGCAGAAATGTCCGAATTTGTTCGTCTGCGGTGTTTAGGGGGAATGGAAAACTGGTGATTGGCGATGATGTCTGGATTGGCGCGCAGACCTATATTTCGCCCGTTGGTGATTCCGTCATCAAGATAGGAGATTGTTGTGACATCGCGCCGCGCGTGATGCTCTTGACGGGGACTCATGTGATTGATCCTGCGGGTTCGCACATTGGCGGCGCGGGAAGATCGGCCAGTACGCTTGTCGGGAACGGCTGTTGGCTTGGTGCTGCGAGCGTGATCTTGCCGGGTGTGTCTCTCGCGGACAAGACCTTGGTCGCGGCGGGCGCTGTCGTCACGCGGACAACAGCGAACGAATGTTGTTTAGTTGCAGGCGTCCCGGCCCGTGAGAAAAGATGTCTACGATGAAGTTTTGTCTTTATACGGTGTTGGTCTCTCCGCATCAGTTGCCGTTGGCAAAAGAGTTGGTGAAACTTCTTGGGGAGGCAGAGTGTCGCTATGTCTATAAGCGAAAGGTTGATGTTGACCGTCAGGCGATGGGTTGGGTGACGGAGAGCTTAGACTGGATGATTCCAGAGGATTCAGATGAGGCAAAGACTTGGCTTCGTAATGCAGTCGTCCTCATATCTGGCGAGCGGGATCTTGACTTGTTCGAGCGTCGTGGTGCGTGTGGGCTGAAGACCTTTTACACAAGCGAACGCTGGTTTAAACCATCTCTTGGACGGTTAAGGATGTTGCGGTCTGCATACAGAAGAATGGCGCATCGGTTCGTGTCACTGGTCAGAAAAGATTTTGTCATCTATTTGCCCTGTGGAGTTTGGGCGGCAAGGGACATGGCTTGGCTGTGCGCGCGCGGCGAGGAGCGACGGAACATCCTTGAATCGTTGAATCAGCATGACATCTGGCAGCCGATGGAGCCGATCGGATGCGATTGGATGCGGATGTGGGGATATTTTGTTGCGCCGTCGGATGTGGCAAGAGGATTCATGCAGACAGGTGTCGCACAAGGACGTGCTTTACGCGTTCTTTGGGTTGGCCGTCTGCTTGCCCTTAAAAGGGTTGATACCCTGTTAAGGGCGGTAGCCGCTTGTCTGGAGAAAATTCCCATTGAGCTTACTCTCGTCGGAGATGGACCTGAACGCGACGCACTGGAACTGTTGGGCAGACGCCTTTTCAAACGTCATCCGACGGCTCTTGACTTCCGGCATTCCGTGCCGATTGCTGAAGTCCGCGTTTTGATGCGGTCTCATGACGTGTATGTTTTGCCAAGCAATGGACATGAAGGCTGGGGGGCTGTCGTTAATGAAGCATTGGAGGAAGGAATGATGGTGATTGGTGCTCGGCAGGCTGGCGCGTGTGCAACAATGCTGGACGAGAAATTCTTGTTCAATGAAGGAGATGTGCAGACGTTGTCGCGGCTGCTGGAGAAGGCTTGGACGGAGTTCGAGGGTGGTGAAATCGGCGCGTGGTCTGCGGCTTCGGGCGCAGCACGTTTGCTGAAGGAGGTGGTGTCCCATGTTTAAGGATCCGTTCTACAGAGGGGCGCTCAAGACGTTGGTTCTGATCATCCTGTACATCGCCGCCGCGCGCTACACATACGGGGTTGTCCCCTTGCTGCTTGTTTTTGTTGGTTGCATTGCTGCGTTTAGCGGAAAGTCAGGCAAGGCCATCTGCTGCTATATGCTCCTTCCTTTTACAATCAACATCAGTCCCATGATTCTGCCGAAAGTCGGATTTCTTTGGCCGATTGCGTTGCGCTTCGGGACGATGGCAATTGCCCTGTCTCTTTGCTTCTCTGCGTCGCGGCGGCGTGGGAGCAACCGTTTGCCGTTTTTCGGCATTGTGCCTTTCTTGCTGTCGGCTTGCGTCGGGTCGGCGACGGGATGGTTGCCGATGGTTAGCTACATGAAGTTGATTAATTATTTCGTTTTTCTTTTGGGAATCTGGGTCGGGACGCAGAACCTTCAGGCGAGGCCGCGAGATCTTTTCAGTATACGAAAGATGCTGTTCGCCATGACGGCATTCATCATTCTTGGAAGTATTGCGGTGATCCCTTTCCCGGCAATCTCCTATGCAACGTCCTTGCAGAATGCCCTGCAGGAGGGAGGCGAGGCGGCGGCTGTTGCCGCTTATCGGGATATGGTCCTTGACGGAGGAAAGACGCTGTTTTGCGGAATCATGAATCATTCACAGGCCTTGGCACCGATTCTGGCCCTTTCGTTCGCATGGTTGTTGTGTGACATGCTTTTTGTCGAGAAACGTATCAGGTTGCCACATGTCGGGCTGATTCTGTTGGCGATGCCGATGCTCTATATGACGCGATCTCGTGTGGCGTTCGTGACGTTAACCACCTCTCTTTTCGTTATTTATTTCTATACAATCCGAAAGATTCCAATCGCACGCGTAATAAAGCGGAAAATCGGTATCGGCATGTTGTTGTTTATTTTGGCGACTGTCTTGGCGATGGTTGTACTAGAAATCAGGGACGATGCTGTGTCCAAATGGCTTCGTAAGACGCAGGATGTCGATGTCGATGTACAGAAACAGTCCTTGGTGGAGGCGATGACATCATCGAGGCAGGTCCTGATGGATTATTCAATGTATGAGTATAGACGAAATCCGTTTTTCGGGAGTGGTTTTCAGGTTGCGGAGTACAACCGCGAGAGGGTCAGGGGCCAGGGGTTTGTTCTCTCGGCTTCCATTGAAAAGGGTGTGTTGCCGGTGATGGTGCTGGGCGAGACCGGAATTGTCGGTGCTATTTTGTTTACGTTCTTCTTGATTTCGTTTTATGTCACGGCCTCACGGCGAAGACTCTATGTGACGATTACGCTGTTCACGCTATTGCTGGCGTCGAATATGGGCGAGGCGTCGTTCTTTTCTCCAGGTGGAATCGGGTCGGTCCTGTGGATCTTGACTGTTGGTGGGGGGTTCGTAATAGACACTGTTTTACTCTATGAGAGAAGTATGTTGTCATCCTCCGTCGGCCAGATACCTTTTCAGTAAAATAGGTTAGTGCTGTTCGTCGGTACATGAAATGAGAATCGATTTGTAATGAAAACCTTACAGGTCATACCGAATTACAGTCATGAGTCGAGTGGACCAACGT